>SKVE01000734.1 GCA_007129635.1 Planctomycetaceae bacterium | reverse complement strand
GCCTTTGGTTTCGAGGGTGGTTTCGCCCTGAGGGCTGACGATGATTTCGATGATCTGGCTCACGCGGCACCTCCCACGTTGACGGTCAGCTTGATAGAACCATCCTGGAGTTGCTGCTCGCTGCAGGCGTAACCCTGGCGGCGAGCTTCGATCATGGCCTTCTCCACGGCGTAGCCTTGCAGAAAAGCATCGAGATGCCGCTGTGCGCCCCAGTGGCCGTTGTAGTTATCGTAGCGGACTTCACCGCTTTTTAGCTGGCAAACGGCCGGGTAACGCCAGTCGGGCAGTTGCACGCCCAGTCCGGTCGCATGTCTGTTGTAGAGCTGATGCGTGCCGTTCACAGGCACAGGCAACCGCAGCCGCTGGCAGGCGGCACGCACCGCCGTGGCATCGCGGACTTCGGTTTTGATGGTGACAGTGTGGCTCAAGGAAACACTCCTTGGTGAAAGGGGAATTGTGGGATCGCAGCCAGCGACAGGCTGCCGCTTCAGCAGGCTACCGCCCGTTTCAGCCGCTTACGGTTCGGCTCGTCCTCCCAGTTCTCGATCCGTTCGTAATCCAGGTGAGCCCGAGCGTAGACGTAGCCGGGGACCGGCTTGCGGGGAACAGCCTGCTCGGGCGGGCCGAAGATCTCGTGGTGCACGTAACGCCAGTTCACGATGTCGTAGCCCAGGATCGAGCCGGGATTGGAACGCTTGTCGTAGACGGAATGGACGGGCACGTAACCGATGCAGGCAGCGATCACGTCATCGGGCGGAAACCCGCTGGCCGAATCGTGCCTGGTGTAGACGGCTCCCAGGGTGGCCAGACGGTTGTCGATCACGCTCTGGCCGTTCCAGTGCGGATAGGTGGGATCGAACGAACTGCCCAGCACATACACCTGACCTTGCCACCGCATGTCCGTTTCGCCCATGTAGCTGCAGTACCGCGAACCGCTCCAGCGGTCCAGCAATCGCAAGTAGTCCTGCCAGCAGTCCTGCCAGCGTTTCCAGTGGCCAGTGCGGCTGAACCACCAGAAGTGCAACTGGAGCTTGTCGATCCACCAACTGTCGGCGCACTGGTACAGCAGGAACCGACACGACTGGCGCATCAGCGAGGCGAGCGTGCCGCTGGACAGCGCGCGAATTCCAAGGGGATCGTTCATGTGTGTGACCTCCGTAGTAGAGAAGCAGCCGGCGAGGGCTGCTGCGGCTGGATCAGCTCCAGTGCAGCAATACGCCGCCCACCGCGACAATCCGCTCATGGATGGCGGTCACCCGCTCGTAGTCCGCAGCGGTGGTGGTGTAGTCAGCGGCATCCCGATCCAGGATCAGCCGCTCGATTTCGGCGTCATGTCGGGGCACGACGAACGAGGCCCCGAAATTACAGACGGGTTTGCCCGACCAACGCCACAGGGCTACATCCGCGTGAAACGGCTCGTGCTGGTCGTCGTCATCGTCCTCGGGCAACCCGTGATGCAGGTTGACCCGGCCCAGCCAGCACTCGCCGTCGTGCTCCGCCGCCATGGCTTGGATGACCGGCCCGTTGGCGGCGTTCAGTTCTGGGTCGGCTTCGTCGGGATGACACCCGCCGCTACGGCGAATCGACTGAAAGAAGCAAGCAGTCAGCCGCTGGGTGGCTTCAGTAAGGCTCATCGTTTTTGGCTCCCTGTCACAGGCATGAGAAACGGTCGCTGGATCCAACCGCGGCTGCCATCGGACCAGCGAACGTAGACCGGGCGTTCATGCGGCAGGGGTTCGCGATACTGGCCGTCCGTGTATTGGTCGCGTGGGATCCTCCTGATCACCACGCCCGATAATGCCACGCCCATCGTCTTGCGTACCGGGGTTCCCTTGGGGAGTTTAGTCAACATGACTCTGACTCGGGCCTGCAGGGTGGGCGTCGCCTGCGCCGCCGCCGACGAGGCGATCTGAACCGCTCAGCGTTGTTGTCCAATCGGTCGCGTACATGCTCGCCTGCTTGGTCCTCTGCTCCAGACAAGTCATCTGGAGGTGATCCGAGCGGCCTGCGATCCTCCAGTGCCAAGGGCTGTTCCAGCAGTGGCGCGGGCAGCACCAGGGGATGCTCGGCGGTCAATTCCGTCACCAGCAGTTCGCCCAGCGCCATCTGATCGCTGTTGTCCGCCGGCATGCGGTAGAGCAGAAAGATGCACACCAGCAGCGGCAAGAGACAGGCCAACAAACCGACCGAGTACTGGATGGCCGCTGCAAGGCCCGTCGCAACCGGACCTCGCGAGCTAAGGCCAGTGCCAATAGGATGGCAAGCAGACTGCTGGCCAGAACGACAGCGTGCAACACGAGTGGGTTCCTTGTTTCCAGGGGATGGAGAATCAGAGGCCCTGCTAGACCGCCGCGGCACCGCTTTGAAAATCATCCCAATCCCAACGCAATTCGCGGCGCATCTGGGAGATCCGGCCGGAGGACAAGCGGAACTTGCGGGCGACAGCTCCGGTGGTCTCGCCGGCCGCCAGAAGCTCGGTGATGCGACGCAGGCGTTTGGGCAACTGCTGCAACCAATCCGCAAAGTCGATGCGGACGGCCGCCGTGTCCGCGGGGCCAGCGCGGCGGTCTTCGACCAACAGTTGCTTCCACTGACCAGCGCGATCATCGTACTGATCCAATCGATCGACGTGGATTCCATGTTGGCGTTGTGCGTAGGTGGAACTGATGTCGTTGACATTGCGTACGCAGCCGACGCAGCGATGGGCTCGCACCCGCTTGATGGCGTAGCGAGCCAGCGGCGTGGCGTAGATGACGTGTTCCAAGCCGCGATCCATCAATCGCGAAAACGCGATCCAAGCGTGGGCGACGACCTCGGCAACCGCTTCCTCACGCTCTTCGCACGGGCAGCGTCGGAAGGCGCGTTTGGCATGCTGCTGGATGCGCGGCAGCAGCGTCTCGAACTTGGCAGCGTCTGTTCGGGCGTGTCGATCGGGGGTAAATTTGGCAGCAACGATCATAGGCTGACTCCTTGGGTACTGAAGACGGGCCGCCCCTACCCGGAGCGGCCGTAGGTGAAAAACGGCAGCTCCGGCAACTCGCCGCAAGCTCACAGTCAATGCTCTGACGGTCTTTGCCGCGAAGGCTCGGGACCGCCAGACGGGTTTTGTGTGTCGAATTTCTCTACGACGATGCGGCGCACGACATCTTTGGCAACGAGACGAAGAAATCGCAGTAACTGATTTCGGGCGGTCTCGTCAGATTCGGCGGGAAGCTTTCCCGGGGACGATGAATACTTTGGCATGGATGCTCCTCGAAAACGATCGCAAGGCAAGAAACAAAAAATGCCCCGTGCCGAAATTCGACACGGGGCGAACGCGCAGGGAAGTTGTCTCGTCCATCGACAGCTAGATGCTGCCGAAGCCAGGTAGGGGCTCGAATCGGTATCGTGGGTGCAAGTGACGACGCAACTTGGGATAGTCCATCGGCGGTTCCATCAACTGCATGTATGGATCGACAAGGTTCAGACGCTGCATCAAACGATCCAGACGTGC
>SKVE01000822.1 GCA_007129635.1 Planctomycetaceae bacterium | reverse complement strand
CATTTTCCTTCGGATAAGCCAGACGCCGTCTCGCTGCGCAATGTTCCGTAATAATCGCCCGCAGCGAATACCTCCTTGAACTCTAGGAATTCGCCGTTCGCCTGGCGTTGGAGGAACTGGTCGCGAGTCAGGAAGTGGTAGTCGTGTCCATCGATCTCGCCGGGTCGAGGCGAGCGGGTGGTCGCCGAGACGCTCAGCTTCAGCGGTAACGGGCAAACTTCCAGCAGTCGTCGCACCACCGTCGATTTCCCCGCGCCCGAGGGGCCGGAGATGATCACCAGTTTTCCAGGATTCGAGACGTTCATCAGCTACCCTGTTATTCGACATTCTGGATCATCTCGCGCATCCGCTCGATGGCCGTTTTGATCTCGACCACATGCCGAGCCAGTCCGGCATCGTTGGCTTTCGAGCCGATCGTGTTGGCCTCGCGCAATAACTCCTGGATCAAAAATTCCAGCTTGCGTCCGCAGTTCTCCTCGACCGCCGCGACGGTCGCAAATTGCTCCAGGTGGCTGCGCAAGCGGACGATCTCCTCCGAGATATCGCAGCGGTCCGCATAAATGGCCACCTCGCGAATCACCTCGGCGGGCTTCACTTTGACCTCGAATTCGGCCAGCAATTTGCCCACTCGATCGATCAATCGCTGCTGGTAGCTTTCGGCCAGCGTCGGCGCCAACCGTTGGATTTGTTCCAGTTGCTGAGTGATGATCTGGCAGTTTGCCTCGATCGCAATCGCCATGGCAGCACCTTCTTCGCGCCGCATCTGCGAGAGATCTTCCAAAGCCTGCAACAGCGTATTCTCGATCCACGGCCAAAAATCCTCGACCGAAGTAACGGCGCCCGCCCCTTCGTCCACCACGCCCGGTAACAAGAGCAATTGGTCCAGTCGAACAGGCTGCTGGATGCCCCACTGCTGGTTCATTTGCTGAAGTTGTTGGCGGTATCCGTTCAGCACGGCTTGATTCAGACGGAAATCATCGGGGGTCGGTTCACGCTCGATCCGGATGTTCACCTGGATCGTCCCTCGACGAATCTTTTGCTTGATCAACGCCTCGATACGCGATTCCAAGGCATTGAATCCTTCATTGATCCGAGTGGAGACTTTCAGGAAGCGATTGTTCACCGCGCGAACCTCGACCCGCACCATCGCATGCTCGCGCTGGTTCTGCGCTTCGCCATGACCGGTCATGCTCAGCAGCACAGGCGATCTCCTGGCATCCACCGAATGCATCCAAGGGGAAAATGGCCCGTCAGTCTTCCGCCGGTGGATCTTCCGCCGGTGGATCTTCGGTCGGTGGCGTTAGCGTCTGGTCGTCGTCCAATTCCAGCATCGGCAGCGAGTCGTCCAACAGGCCCCCGGTTCCCAGACCGGTTGCATCCAGGCCCTCGGTACCGTCCAGGCCCGGCGTGGTGACGTTGATGTCCGCCGCGCCGGCTTGATCGGCCCCAAACCTGTCATCGGTCCCCAAGAATTTGATCGCTGCCATGCACATCAGAATCCAGAGGGTGGCTGTGACCATGGTGACACGAGTAAACGTATCGCCGGCCTTGGCGCCAAAAGCACTTTGGCCCCCCATACCACCCAACGCACCAGTGAGCCCGCCGCCTCGGCCCCGCTGGACCAGCACCAGCAGGATCAAAAACAGCGACAGGAAGAACAGCAGGATGCCGAACACGTATTGCCAGAGACTGGCAGCCAACAGAACTGGAAACATCACCTGATCTACTCCCTTGAAGAGAAATCCTACTACTTAGGAAACGGCCGCCCGGATGATTTTCGCAAAACTGTCTGCCTTCAGACTGGCGCCACCCACCAGTGCGCCGTCGATGTCGCTGATGGCCAGCAGTTCGGCTGCATTGTCGGCAGTGACACTGCCACCATACTGGATGCGGATCTGATCGGCGACCGCCGCGCCATAGCGGCTCGTCATCATCCCCCGCAGATTCGCATGCACCTCGCCAGCCTGGGCAACCGTCGCGACGACTCCCGTACCGATCGCCCACACAGGCTCGTACGCAATGACCACCTGAGCCGCCTGATCGCCGTCGATCCCAGCCAGCGACCCGAAAAACTGTTCCGCCACGATGTCTGTCGTCTTATTCGCCTCGCGCTCGTCCAACGTCTCGCCCACGCAGACGATCGGCGTTAATCCGGCCGCAAACGCCGCGTGAACCTTGCGGCAAACGTCCTCGTTCGATTCGCCCAGGACGTGACGCCGTTCGCTGTGACCTAAAATCACATAGCGACAGCCGACATCCAAGAGCATCGCGGCACTCAATTCTCCCGTATAGGCCCCTTTGGCCTGGTGGTACATATTCTGAGCGCCCAATGCGACCGACGAACCCTGCACCGCCGCGCTTACCGCATCCAGATAGACGCTCGGCGGACACACCGCCATGTCGACCCCATCTACTCCCGCGACCGCTTCACGCAATGCCTCGACCAACTGGACGGCCTCGCTGCGGGTCGTGTTCATCTTCCAGTTACCAGCGATAAAAGGACGTCGGACCATGTTGCTTCCTGTCAGGCTGGAGTGCCCCGAACGGAGGTTCGGATCATCTCGGGTTCGTAATCATCGATGCAGGCGTACGTGACCGACCACGCCCCATGCGCCCCGATCGATTTCGCTAATATGTACGCCCCTGCCAATCAGTGTATCACAATCGCTAAGGTTCCGTCGAGCCCATGCGGGGCTGTTGCCGTCCAATCTTCCCACTTGGCGGGCACTGCTCTGCGATCGGATGGGATGTCGGCCGGTAACGCACTTCTTAATCCACCCCTTGGTGGGGTTATTGTTTCGTGGTCAAGGCGTGAAAACAACGCTCCGCAATGACGCTGGCAAAGAGGGTCTCTCACCACCCCCCCGCTGTTGGAGAAACTCCCGCGACGGGTACGGGCGGACTATCGGCGTGAACGCCACGTTTGAGTTTTATCTGCATTCCACAAGGGGTTAATCAGTGGATATGTGAGCCGGTTCATAGGCGATGGGTTCAGGTGGCAAACGGGCCATGTCGATCTTGACTGAAAACGGAAGATGACGTATTTTCCCCTCCGCGCTATTTTGGCATCCGGGAATGAATCCCGGCTCATCGGATTTTGCACGCAAGGAAGCGAACCATGCATAAATCGATCCCGCAGCATCGAAACGTCGATTGCTCTGCTCCCAGTTCGGTGCCCCTGCTTGACGTCAACCGCGGCAATGCGGCGTTGCGCGAGGAATTCTTGGCTGCGATCGCAGCCGTCTGCGATTCGGGCCGTTTCTTGTACGGACCGGACGTGCAGGAGTTTGAAAAGGCGTTCGCAGCAACCTGCGACGCTCGCCACGCGATCGGATGCGCTTCGGGCAGCGACGCGCTGCTGCTGGCATTGATGGCGTACGATATCGGGCCGGGCGACGAGGTGATCACGTCCAGTTTCACGTTCTTTGCCACGGCCAGTTGCATTTGGCGTTTGGGAGCCTGTCCGGTCTTCGTGGATATCGAACCGGATGGTT
>SKVE01000014.1 GCA_007129635.1 Planctomycetaceae bacterium | reverse complement strand
ATCTGGCGGTGGTTTGTGAGCCGTGCAGCCCCATCCGAACTCGCCCCGTTGTCGATTTGATGACCCGTTGGAGCGGAGACCTGCCGCAGATATTTCCTCGACTTGGCGCGTCCTCGTCTTCCAAGGGTGGTAAATCGGGGGTCAGAGGCGATCCTGTTCAACGCTCCAGCAAGGCTTACCATTGCGAGGTGGACTCGCCGGCGCCCCCGCTGCTGCTGCCGATCCCCGAGATCGAGAAACCACAGATGGAGACCAATCCCTTCCAAGACGACGCCTTGCAACCGGCCCCTGCACCTCGCGCAGCGATACGCGAGGCGACTGACCTGTCAACCCCAGGCAGGGGGCACCCAATGGCCGACTCGGCCCACCAACCGATCATCCGACAAGCCATGCACTATAACCTGCCTGTTCATCTTGATTGACCCGGGTGGGCATTCGATCAGGCGAACAGGGACTTGTAGTGATCGGGCGAAAATAGATTGAACTCGCTTTCGCGGACATATTCGTAGGGCCCCGCTTCGCGGAGCGTGGCCACCAAACCACCGATCTGGATTTGCGAGCGATACCGTTGGATGCTCTGCAGCTTGGTCTGAAAGATCTGTTCGTTTCCTTTGATCTCCAGGTTGGGTGGTTCGGCAAAATCACAGTAAACGGCAAGTTCGCCCACGTTGGGCACGTCCAGCAGTGGGGGCCCCAGTTCAGGCCAGATCGCGCCCGATGCATGGAACAAACTGATCATCAGTTCGCTGTGGGTGATCCGATGGTCTGGATGAAGGTCGGTGTGCGTCGGCACAAAAACTCGCGAGGGCCGGAATTCCCGCAGGTAGTGAGTGAACGCGTTCTGGAGTCCGACGTATCCTTCGATCGCATCTTCACCCGACCGAGCGGGGCGCCGGCCGATATACGAAGTCAGGCCACCATCGGGATAACCGATATAGGTTACGTTTCTTTCCGCAATCCCCAACTCCTGGAACGACTGGATCGTCTCGCTTCGACGGATCTGAACGATATCCGCTTGCTGCTCGGGACGGCAATACCCTAAGCAACCGTCGGTAACGATCAGCGCCTGCACGTCGACCCCTTCGCGAACGGCAGCCTGTAACAGCAGACCAGCACCGATGCACAGGTCGTCATCGTGCGGACTGACGAACAGCCAAGTCTGCTGAGCCAAATCTCGGTCGTTCAGGATTTCAGAAAGGCTGGACGCCCGTCGCTTTTGTTCGCCGATCAAGCGGGTGAACTGAAAACTGGCCTGCTGATCCTGAATCGAAGGTCCGGTGCTGGCGGCAGGTCGAATTTCAGGCATGGGATTCCCCCCTTCCGTTCAAAATGGGCGTTTGCTCAAACCGCGTTGAACTATTTCTAGTATCGCATTTCGATGGCCCAGGGGAAGATGCGACTGTCGGAGATAGCAGATTTCGCGAAAAGACGGTTCGTGGGGGCCGTAAACTTGCGTCAGACGTCAGCAGGTGCCGCGCCCTGGAAGCGATTTACTCGACTTGAAGGTCGGCCCCAGCGTACGTCGTTCGGAGCGCGTCGCGGATCGCTGAATTCAAATCGGCAAACCGAACTGGCTTGGGTAACACCGAATGAGCGTGGGCTTGAAGTGCTTCTGCGGCCAACGATTGATCCATGGCAGCCGAAATCAGGATGCATGGAAGATGTTCGTACAATTCGCGAACACGCCGAATCGTCTCCAAACCGCTTAACCGAGGCATGTGCATGTCCATCAGGGCGACATGCACGGTCTCTCGTCGCACGACCGCCAGAGCCTCTTCGCCATCGCTGGCCAGCAGCGTGCGAAAGCCTTGAGATTCCATGGCGTCTTTCAGCGTTTGCCGAAAGTCGCAATCGTCGTCAGTGATCAACAATGACGGATGTTGGATTGCCATGAGTGTCTTCATCGCTGTTTTGGCAGACAGGTTTTCGCTTGGCAAAATGCCAGCTTCAGACCACGCAAACCCACTCAACCACCTTCTTATAGTATGCCAACGAGTCTGATCCAAGTACCGATGTCGCGAAAAAAAGGCCGAATTCTCGAACCCAATGGTTATCTTTGATGGTTCGACCCGGTTGCGATACCCAGTGGTCGAATTATACTACAAAGGCTCCGAGCTTGGGCTCGCGAAGGTGTTGGCGGGCATTGATGAGCATTCCGCGGTTTCTTTTCCGCCAGATTCCGTGGCCTGCTCCTGGTAGATTGGGGGCATTGGATTTGCGTGTACGAGTGATTAAAGGTGCCCATTTGTCGAAGCTGTTGATCGTCCTTGCAGGAAAGGGTTCACGTGAGTTCCCCGTCGCTTCTGGTTCGGCATGAATTTCTGCTCCGCCGCCTGCATTCGCTGACCGGCCTGGTGCCCGTCGGTGCGTACATGGTGGTTCACCTAATGGTGAATTCGACCCTTTTGACTGGTGTATCCGTCTTCCAGAGAAACGTTTACCAGATCCACAGTTTGGAAGATGCGCTGGTGATCGTCGAATGGGCATTCATTTTCCTGCCGATTTTGTTTCATGCCATTTTGGGTGTGGTGATCGCCTATGGCGGGCTACCCAATCTGCGTTCCTATCCCCAGAGTGCGAACTATCGGTACGTGCTTCAGCGGGCGACAGGATTGATCGCGTTCGCGTTTATTGTCTACCACGTCTTCCATTTGCATGGATGGTTTCACGCTCAGTGGTGGTTGGACTACGTGGCCAAACCGCTGGGCGGAGCCAATTTCCGAGCTTACAACGCAGCCTCGACATTGGGCGAAGCGATGGCCAGTCCGGTAATCCTGGTTGTCTACTCGGTGGGGGTTTTGGCATGCGTGTTCCATTTGGCGAACGGGATTTGGAGCATGGGGATTACTTGGGGTGTGTGGACATCACCGGCAGCACAGCATCGGGCATTGGTCGGTTGCGGCGTGTTTGGCGTGCTGCTTGCGGTGGTCGGCATGAGTTCGCTGTTTGGGGTCGCGACGGTGGATATCGACGAAGCTCGGATGGTCGAAGATCGCATGTACAACGTGCGTGTCGAATCGGGAGACGTGAAAGAGAACGAAAAGAAACGGGCTGCGGATCGGTCGGAGCGTGAGACATCCAGGCGATCGGAGGACGGTTCCGCAGTGGTCAGTCAATTGGAATAAGGCAGGCAATTGGAATAAGGCAGGTCATGGCAAAACAACGAGTGATGGTGGTCGGCGGTGGTTTGGCCGGTTTGTCCGTTGCGATGAAACTAGCGGAACTGGGCATTCATGTAGATCTGATGAGCCTGGTGCCGGTCAAACGTTCGCACAGTGTGTGCGCTCAAGGTGGGATCAACTCGTGTAACGAACAGACTCGCCAACTGGGTGACAGCGAATGGACGCATTTTGACGACACGGTCTACGGGGGAGATTTTCTTCAGCACCAGCCACTGGTCAAAGAGATGGCGTACTGGGGACCGAAGGTGATCGATCTGATGGACCGGTTGGGAGTCCCCTTTAACCGAACCACCGAGGGATTCCTGGATCGACGGCGTTT
>SKVE01000909.1 GCA_007129635.1 Planctomycetaceae bacterium | reverse complement strand
GCGAGTCAGGTTCATGCGGACCCGATCGCTGCCGGCCAGCAGGTCCATCAATTCGGCGGCCGTCTTGTAGGGAATCGGTTCGGATTCGCCCGGAAAGAGGATCTCGCCATCCTCCCGGAGCTGGTTTCCATGCCGATCCTGTTCGTGATAAGCGCCCAGGCCGTCGAATTTTTCGAGTCCGAACGCCAGCGGCTCGAATCTCGCATGGCAGCCCATACAGGATTGATCGGCCAGTCGCATCTCGGCGACTTGCCGCTGCGAAAGGCCAGGTTCTGTGGGGACGGGCGTGGTGTCGACGCCGGGCGGAGCGCTGCCCACGGCGCTGTACAGCACGTCATGCAGCACGAACAAACCGCGAGCGACCATCGACGCCTCGTCGCCGCCGACCGTCAGCAGGCTGCCCTGGGTCAGCAATCCGCCACGCTGGGGCACGGAAGCCAGGTCGTAGCGCAGCAACTGACTCGAGGTGTCCTCGGGCCGAGGTCCGGCGGCGTAATGGCGCTGGACCTCGTCCGCCGTCAACGCCCGGCTGTAGATCGCGACCAGATGGTATTTGCCGTTCCAAGGACGATCGCCCGTCGTTTCGTTGCCCAGCGCTAACAGGAATCCGCTGTCCCAATTCGACAGATTCCCGTCAGTAGCTCCACCGGCCTTCTCTTGTCCGTCGACGTAAAGAATCCCGGTGCCGTTGGCGTTGCGAGTGTAAACCACATGCGTTAATCCGGTGCGAGCGGAACCGCTGGGGCCAGCCAGCGAAGGCAAGCCGTTGGTACTTCGCGTCGTTGTACGAAAACGAACCTCGAACTTGTTCCCGTCCTGGCCCAGCGTGAAGTTGCGCTGGCTGGAGCCGGAGGAAAGCGTCAGGATACGAGCCGGTCCGTCCTGCCGAATATCGGCGGGCGTGACCCAGGCCTCCAAGGTGATCGCGCGGGACTGCTGCACCGCGTCGATCAACCGTTTCGGCGGCCTAGGCGTGGCGATCAGCGTCGAGCCCCGCACGTTCAGCCCGCTGTCCTCCCATTCGACGGCTACCGGATGATCGACCAGCAGATCGAGCGGTTCGCCCGTGCCGGACACATCGCGGACCCGATCGCCAGAGTTCTCTCGGAACAGATAGAGCGCCTGCAAGTCGTTCGTGACTCGGTCCCCCGCCGGCTCGATACGCTGGGCGACCGGCAAAGAACCATCTGACGCGGTTTGGTGGCGAGGCCCCGCGGCATGATGACGCCGCACTTCCTCGAACGACAACGCCCGATTGAAAACGGCGATCAGATGCAAGGTTCCCTGCCATGGGCGGTCGCGGCTCAACTCGTTCGCCAAGCCGAGCTGGAATTGTCCGTCCCAATTCGAAAGATCGCCACCGATCTCGCGATCGCCTTTGGGATGGCCGTCGACATAGATCGTCGCCTTGCCCGCCCGGTCGCGCGTGTAGACCACATGCACTGGCCGAGTGGCCGCGGTGCCCGCTGCGCTGGTGACCGATGGCTCGCCGTTGCGGCTGGTGGCCGTTGTGCGTACCCGCGTCTCGAAGCGATCGCCCGATTGACCGAGCGTAAAGTGGCGAGCCGTTACGTTGCTGGAAAGCGTCACGATCCGGGCAGGACCGCTTTGGGTCCGATTGGCCGGGGTGATCCAAGTCTCCAATGTCAGCTCGCCCGACGACCGAATCGATTCGGTAACACGCGATGCGGGCGACTGGCTGGCGATCAGCGTCGGCGAACGAACGGTCAATCCTTCATCGCTCCAGCGCACGGCCGACGTGTCTTGGATCTTCAGCGAGATCGGGTCGCCGGCGCCGGAGATATCCCGGACCGTGTCGCCCGAACGTTCGTGAAAAGCGTACAGGACTTGCAGGCCCTGCGTGACGCGCTCGCTGACGGGAACACGCGGCGCTGGTGGCGGACGGGTAACCACGGCTGGTTTCGAATTCGCGTCCGCCAACCTAGAATCCAATCCGTAAAACTCTGCCAGTCGCGGTGTTGCGTAGGTGAGTTGAGCGTTCATCAGATCCGACAGAGGACGCTTCTGTTCCCAGGCAACATCGCGAAAGAAGGCCAACGTTTCTTCCCGCATGTCGGCGGCCAAGCGATCGTTCCATTGCGGAAAGAATTCGGGTTGGGGACGCAGATTGCTCAACCGGTCCAAATCCAGCCATTGATGAATGAACTGAGCCGAACGTTCAACGGCTCGGGGGTCGCCCAACATCCGGTTCACCTGCGATTCCAGTCGGCTGGGGTCGGACAGCTCGCCTGCACCGGCCGCTCGCATCAATTCCTTGTCCGGCGGACCGCCCCAAAGGATATAACTCAATCGCGACGCCAATTCGTAATCACTGAGCGATTCGTCTGCCGCGTCACCATGCTCGTTCTCGATGCGGAACAGGAAACGGGGCGACTGCAGCATGGCCTGGACCACGTACCGAGCCGCCTCGGCTGAATCGCCCCCTTCGTCAACGACCGCCCGCGAAACGGCTAAAAAGGCCTCGATTTCCCGATCGTTCAGTGGTCCTCGCAGCAGCCATTTCCCAACGCCGACAATGACAGGCCGCATGTGGCGGTTCGGATCAAGTCTTCCCGAAGGCAGCGAAGCATGCTCGGCCGCCAGCTTCATCACGTCCGAACGGCCGACGATGATCTCCGCCAACTTCGCATAGGCCTCGATGTGGCCCAGGTCCAGGTTCAGATTGTACGCCGTGTTGTTAAACCCGTCCGCTCGCAGATCAGGCGGCAGCAAAAGATGGGCTTCCGAAGCGATATCCACGCCCAACGCACTCCGCACCGTTTCGATGTATTCGGTCACGGTCAGCCGTTGCAGCCAGTGCGATGTGGCTCGCTGGTCCCGCCCTAACGCCGAGGCCTCGATTCTGTCCCCTGACCAGACCGCACCGGCGTCGATCCATGCCTGCAAATGCCGCTTGTCCTGGTCGGAGAGCGGTGGGCGATTCTCCGGCGGCATGGCGTCTGATTCAACATACATCCACAGCAGGCTGTCCGCTGACTTGCCTGGCACGATCGCCTTGCCGCTGACGCCTCCTGCCAGCGACGCGTCTTTTCGCGACAAATCCAAGCCGCCCTCCTTGATGCTAGCATCGTGGCATTCCAGGCAATGCCGAGCGAGCAGAGGAGCGATGTGGGCGTCGAAGTAGCGTGCTTGATCCGCCGCCGAAACAGGCGCGTCTTGCCGGTTCTCCTGGCCCGCAAGCCAACCGCTGACCGGCAAGACGAGCATCAACGTGAAGACGACGACGCGAAGGGCACAACGCAATACCATACGACTCATGAGTATTCACTCCACCAACAGGAAACAATGTTTCGTGGATGATACCTGCCCGCCGGTTCGCGAGAAAGCTTGGCACCAATATCAATTGTTCTGCGACAGTCGTATCTGACCAGCAAGAAAAACCAGAAAACGGTACAAGACTGAAAGAAACGCCACCTGTGGATATACGGAGTGGAATAAGTTAAGCGTTTCGCGGCAACAACTTGAACAAATCGTAGCAGGCACACTC
>SKVE01000433.1 GCA_007129635.1 Planctomycetaceae bacterium | reverse complement strand
GGACGGCGGACGGACTTGGACGCCCATGCAGGACACGGGCCTGGCGGCGGAATGTCCGCCGAAAAGTATCCTCGCCTTCGACGACGGTCGGCGGTTGGTCATGTGGTGCGACCGCCGAGACCCGTCGTCGTCGGGTCGCGAGGATGTCTCGCCCGTGGTTTGGAAAAGCGAGTCGTTCGACGGCGGCTTGACCTGGAGCGACGAGCAGGTCGTGGTTCGCGTGCCTACCCGCTGGGCACAGCCCGCCGTCATCCGGTCGCCCGACGGCCAGCGAGCGGTGATGTTGATGCGTTATAACGGCGCGGGACCTTCGCCGCTGGCCGTCAGCAACGACGGCGGGGAAACGTGGTCGGAGGCTCGCGAAGCGCCGCTGGCCGTGACCGGACACCGCCCAAACATGGTGTACGCACCCGACGGACGGCTGGTGGTTGTCTTCCGTGACATGGCCGGTGACTTCCAGCGAGGTTTGTGGACCAATCCCACTGCCGGACACTTTGTGGGATGGGTGGGTACGTTCGACGATTTGTTCGATGGTCGCGAGGGTCAATATCGGATCAAGCTGATGCACAGTCATGCCGGCCGGGACAACGCGTATTCCGGCTTAGAGGTATTGCCCGATGGCACGATCGTCGCCACCAACTACATCAAATACACGGCCGGCCCCGAGAAGCATTCCATCATCAGCACCCGCTTCAAGCTGTCGGAAACCGACGCACTGCTAAGCTCTGTCAGAAAAGGGGGCTGACCCTTTGGACAGCACGCTGAAAACTCGGGAAATACGGTGTGCCCGGAGACGGTCCGACCTGGCGTGTTCAGTTTGTTTGATTCTCCCCAGGTATTGAATTTTCTGCTACGCCTATTTCCATTCCGCTGCGAAAAAGATCCTCCCCGCTTGCCGGGCGAGAGTCCTCAGGCTTCCTAGCCAAGAGGGACGCGGCGCGGGGCAAGATCCTCCCCGCTTGCCGGGTGAGAGTTCTCAGGCTTCCTAGCCAAGCAGCAAGAACGGTTCAGAGCCCGCGGTTCGTGGCCGGAAAACCTAACGATCATGACTGTGGCGCGTAGCCCAGCAAGCGTTTGGCTCGATGGATGGGAAAACGCGTCTGGTCTGGGTTCGATAGGATGTGAAAAACCGACCAGGTCTCGATGCCTCGACCATCGGAGATCTGCTCGGTTTCTAACGCAAGTCGCACCGCTCCGATCGCATCGCTGGCCGTCACGGCGGGCGAGCCGTTCTCCATCGGTGCCAACGCGTCCTGATGGATCAGGGCAGCCAAACGCAACACGACGACCTGCAGACGCCTGCTGCGAGCGAATTCCCGACAGCAGACTTCCTCCAACTGCCGTACCAGTTGCCCGGTGCCCGTCATCGCCTGAGGCCGGAAATCCTCGTCCACCAAATATTGGCTGTCAACGTTATCCAGCAGGTCCAGCGAGCTGAGAAAGACCACGCGACGGACTCCGGCGGCGACGGCACCTTGCAGTAGATGATAGGTCCGACGAGTGGCCTGGCCGGTCTGGGCTCGTTCCTGATCTGCCGATGCCGCACAACCGGCATGCACGATCGCAGTGACGCCCTGCAGCAACGGCTGGATCTCGGCGTCTGACTCCAGCGAACACAACGTAAACGGCAGATCCGTATCGACCCGCTCGGTAGAAGTCGTTCGTACCGTCCAAGCGTCCGCCAGCGCGGCGGCGATTCGTCGCGCCAGCTCGTTTTCAACGCCGGTGACCAGCACCCGTTGTCGATCGTTATCCGCGTCGGTCGCTGCTGACAGATCGCCACCCGATGCCGACCAGGCGGCTGTCCCGCCCGCCACCACCGCACCGGTTCGTTGCAGGAATTCGCGTCTCTTCATGTTTGTTTCTCCCGAAGCGAAAGAACCACAGCACCTGGCGCATGACCAGGCTGCTCATGACCATTCTTTATTGTCACCGACGAGACCGGGATGCTCAAGTCGACTTGCCCAGGAAAGATGGCGTGACGGGGGCGAATCAGTCCAGCACCAGACGCAGCGCGGCCAGAGCAGCCAGCAACAGCACCAGGAAGTTGAACATCTTTTGGGGGATGCGGCGAGCCACCAACACGCCTAGCAACGCGCCCAGCACAACCAGGGGAACCAACATGGCATCCAGCCGCAATGTGGCTGGCGTGATCATGCCCAAGGCGACGTATAGGGGGATCTTGCTGGAGTTGACCAGGAAGAAAAACCAACCCGCCGTGCCCAGAAACTCCTGCTTTTCCAGCCGCTGACTGACCAGGTAGATGCTCATCACCGGTCCAGCCGCATTGCCGACCGTCGTCCCGAATCCGGATAACAGGCCCGTGCTGCCGATCAACCAGCGGCGATCCGGCAGGGAATGCCAAGGGAACCACTGCCGAGCAAGCTGCACCCCCAGCAGGCACAAGATGATGGCGCCTAACAAAACCCGTAAACGATCGCCGGGCGTCAGCCACAGAACCAGATAGCCCGGCACCATGCCCACCAGTACGTAGGGGAACAGTTCCCAGAGACGGCCCCAGTGTGCGTGCCGTCGATAGTAGGCCAGGGCCAGCAGGTCGCCGACCAGCAGGATGGGCAGCATCGCTCCCACCGACAAACGGGTATCGTCACGAAACGCTTCGGCCATCAACGCGACCGCTGGGATCGCGGCGCCGGGCAGGCCGGTCTTGGAAAATCCGACCAGCAGCGCCGCCAACACGGCCCACACGCTCAGCATCGTTGTCTCGCTTCACATTTTGAAATCATTGCAGGTGTCGGCCGAGATCCACCACGCGTTCGGCGGTGATCACTGGCTGATTCACGGAGGGGTGGCCCAGTCGCTGGCCATAAATGCCCACTCGCTTGCGTAGGAAACGGTGCAGATTCAAACCCGGCGACGGCGCCACGTAGAACAAGACCTCGCCTTCGGCATCCAGCAGCGCGTAAGGCGGCGCCAAACGCTGGGAAGAATGCACGGGCACCAACCAGCCATTCCCGTCAAAGCGGCTCAACAGACTGTCTTCCCAACCAGGCGGCCCGACCGCTCCCGTCCGCTCACCCGAAACGTTCCACAAGTCGGGCGAAGCCTGTTCGCCAGCGACGGCAAAACGATTCTGCAGGGTTTCGTATTCAGTGATACGCTCCAGCAGCATGCGAGCATGATCGCGCTGTTGCTCCGTCTTCAAACGCGGCTGGATGGATTCGATGCGATCACGTAGCGGTTGCAGACGCCACAGATGGATATCGCGGGCCGCCGTCATCGCTAAACGCATCTCGACATCCAGCAGTTCACTGCGGGGCACACCTCGCTGCGAAGTCCAGCTAGCCGTCGAATCGGCCTCGTCATCGTTGTCGGGCGGTTGTTCACGAAACCCGGACGATCTATTCCGCGCACCGCGCCCCGTCCAGTCCGCGTCGCTTTCGCCGTCCGACGCAGCCTGAGACTCGGCTGCTTCTTCCAGACGGTCGGTGGCGGAATTTTCGGAATGTTGGTCATCATCCAACGTTCCGTTGTCCTCTGGCTGGTTCG
>SKVE01000765.1 GCA_007129635.1 Planctomycetaceae bacterium | reverse complement strand
CGCGTGTCGCAATTCGTGAAGGTCCACATGGGCGATCCCTTCGAGGCTTCATTCCTGGGGCGCAGCTATACCCCCGAAAGTCTATCGGCGATTATTCTGCGTCACTTAGTTCAGGAGGCTCAGCCCTTGATCGGGCCGATCTCCAGCGCGGTGATCACCGTTCCAGCGTATTTCACCGAGCGTCGACGGCGGGCAACCGAGCAGGCTGGCCGCATTGCGGGACTGGAGGTGATCGGGATGCTGAACGAGCCGATGGCAGCCACCTTGGCGTATGGGCTGTACCGCAACGAGCATTCACAAAACGTGGTCGTCTACGATCTGGGGGGCGGGACGTTTGATGTGACGATCGTCCAAATCAGTCCGGACGAGATTTGTGAATTGGCCACATGTGGTAATCGGCGTTTGGGAGGACGCGACTGGGATGCCGCATTGTGTGAGTTTCTGGCAGATCAGTTTCTCCAAGTCCAGGGAATTGACCTTCGCGATGATCCGCAGGCTGTGCAGGAGCTGCAACTGGAATGCGAACGAGTGAAGCGGAACCTGAGTCGCATCTCGTCCGTTTCGCTTCGCGTCCACGCTTTTGAACGCAGTCATACCTTCCAGGTGACGCGCGAGCAGTTCGAGCAACTAACGTCGCATCTGGTACAGAGCACGCGATTGACGACCGAGATGGCGTTGGAGGATGCCGGATTGAATTGGGAGTCGGTTTCTCGCATCGTGTTGGTGGGCGGTTCGACGCAGATGCCCAGCGTCCGCAAGATGCTACGGGATCTGAGTGGTCGCGAGCCGGACACGGGCGTGCATCCGGTGACGGCCGTAGCGATGGGGGCGGCCATCTATGCTTACCAGTTAGAAACCGGAAACGCGCCCCAAACGGTCCGAGAGACGCCCGCGATTGAGGAGCCGACGCAACAAAAGCAACCGCCACCGCTGCCGGTATCCGCACCTCCGCCGCTGCCATCATCAACGGCAAAGTCCGCAGCACCTGCCGGATCGCCGCAGTCGTCCCCGGCCGACCTCCACATCGTTCCCTTGGAGGATCCGAGCGTCGACGGCAGCGAAGATTTGGACGATCTGGACGGCACCGACGAGCTGAACGACTGGGATGAGCTGGACGGTAGCGATGAGGACAATGAGCCTCAGCCACAAATTCTGCTGCCCCAGGTTCGTTTCGTCACCGCTCACGGCGTGGGGGTGCGCACCGTGGCGGATGGGACTTGGCGAAACACGGTGCTGATCCCCAAGAACAGCCGCGTCCCCGTCCAGGTCACTCGGCGTTTTCTAACGGCCGCTTCTTCGGCGCGCGGCACCCATATCCGGATGGTAATCACCCAGGGCGATACGGAAGACATCGAACGTGCCGAAGTGGTGGCAAGTGGGCGGATCGAGGGCTTTCCGATCGGCGCACCCTCCGGTCAGCCGGTCGAGGTCATCATGCAATTCGACGAAATGGGCAGGCTGCACATCCGAGCTGTTTACTGCAAGACGGGGCAGCAACTCGAGTTGGATTTGGAGATCCCCAATGGTTTGCGTGCCGAAGACGTCGAACGAGAGCGACGCCTGCTGGCTCAGTCGCCCCCGCTGTCGCTAGTCTATCCCGACGATCCATCAAATCCAGTGGATGAAAGGGACGAAGAGAACTTTATCCTATCCGATGACTGAAGAACGGTTCGGTATCCGAACGCTCACTCAGGAATCCCACTTAAGATTCCCATGGCAAGGATCCCCAGCCCGAACACCAGGACCAGCACAGCGATTCCGATCCCGACGTAGCCCAGGATCAGACCCGCTTTAGCCAAACCGCGGCCTCCGAGTGTATCCCCACTGGCTTGGATGCGACCGGTAGCCAGGTGGCCGAGAATCACCGCGGCGATGCTGCCCACGCCACCACAGATCGTCAGGCCCAAGATCCCGCTGATCAGACTGGCGATCGCCAGCGGCGACGTAGCGGTAGGCAGCGGTGCCATATCTTCCACCGGATGGCCTGCCGAGATGGCTGCCGATTCCTCCGGGGTCGGCTCGGCGAACAATTCGGGCACGCTCAGCGCCTCGATCCAATCGGCCATGCCTTCGGTCCACACGGGATCGTTGTAGTGCAGTTCACCCCGGAGCACTAATCGCCTGAGTTCCGTAAACGACACCGGCCCTGACTCCTGTCCGCTGCTGGCGAAGTACCAGTTAGTGCTGTCGGGCGATTGATCGGCGTTGGTGGTCGAAGCGCCAAGAACCACGTTTTGAGCAGCCGGTTCAGCCAAGTCATAACCGCTGTCCTCCGAATCGGTGCCGATCGGTTGTTTGCGGATCTTGACATCGATGGCACTGGGTAACAGCTCGGGATGATCTGCCGCGGGTTCCCAGCTCTCACCGTCGACCGAGACATGGTACGCGCGGCTGAATTGACCGCGACGAGCCAGTTCCTTCAGCTTTTCAGGCGGAAAAGGTCCGCGGACGACGCCGCGAGTGCGAATATAATATTGTGATGGCAAGATCAAAACTCCGTCGTAGGATCGAGATTCGCTTCAAGAGCATGACGTTCAGCATAGTGGCGAGGCGACCGGTCGTCTACGGACTTATTCGAACGAACACGGGCCGCCCCTCGACTCGACCTGTTGTTCCCGCCAGCGTAACGCGACCATCGGCCAGCCGGCCGATCGGCATGAACACCGGCGCCGCACCCTCGCCCGGATAGACCACATACAGGTCTCCGGACAGACGTTCGGCATGGGGGCCCAGCGGACAGGTCCAGTTCCTTGCATCGTCTTGCAGCAGACAACCCACCCAGCGGTAACGAGGCCAAACGCGAGGTGCCGACATCTCTTTCCAGGCTTGCTCTGCCCGCGCACTGACTCTCTGCATCGGTTCCAGGTTGTCGAGCAGCGTTTGAGCTGCTGTCCTTGCCCGATTCGCCGCGGCATCGTCGGGGTCAACCCAGTCGGCTGCAAAGTTGATGGCTCTGTCTTCAACCGCTGCCTGAATGGTATCTCTCCACGCCCCGAACGCTTGCTCGATCGCATAGCTGCCATCGCAGGCCGTCGGTAAGATCAGAGCGAGCAATTGGACTTTCAGAACAGGGTCCATCAGTGGATCTTCGTACAGATACTGGATGATCCGGAAAAAGGCAGATTCCCAAGTAGACGTGGCGTCCCTCAGCTCCCTTATGCGCTGCGTGAGGACATCCAGGAATTTCTGTTGAGGCGAGGTCCAATCGTAAGCGTCGCCATCCTCATCCTTCGGGTTCCCGACTTGTTCGAGAGGAATATCCACGACGCGGACCTCGTCGTTCTGCAAATAGATCAGGTGCTCCACTCGCAGGATTTTCCAGACGACTTTGGGTTCTACGCCGCGGAAGTAGTAACGGATCAGTACCTTACCCTGTTGGCGTAGGACCAAGAAGGTATCCCGGACATCCTTCGAGGAGCCAACCGTCGGAACCAACCGGTCGGCGATGGGGCCATCCGGGCCGACCCGCGCACGGATCGGCGCCAGGTACTCGATCATCTTCTGAACCGT
>SKVE01000029.1 GCA_007129635.1 Planctomycetaceae bacterium | reverse complement strand
CCATTCGGGTGAATTGAACGGCCCATGCTGATGCAGGCACAGCCAAGTCAAATCGCGGTAGAAGTTCTCGGCGTCGGCATCGGAATGAAAATAACCATCCGCCTTGCCCCAATCGGCGATGGTCCGCGTCACGCGATGAATCAGGTCCCGAACACTCCGCTCTCGCTCGTCCGTTCCGTTCTCCCCATAAAAGTACTTGCTGACCACCACGTTCGTCGCCAACTGGCTCCAACCCGCCGGGATCTCGCAGTCCTGCTGCTCAAAAAAAATGTCGCCACTTTCGTCTTTGATCGCCGCCGATCGCAACTCCCACTGGACCGTGTCGAACGGGTCCGTGACGTCCGGAGGGCAAAAAACCGGCTCGATCCGCAAGCCATTGCCATCGCAAGACGTGTCCGAAGCAAGATGATGAACACTGGAACGCTCTGCTACTACGGCCATAGTCAGCTCCTTCTGCTGGCGTTTACTGCCCCCAAGAAAACCTCACCTGTCACAACCGCATGCACAAAAGTGCACCAGTCATGTGGAAAAATAACAATCCTTTAAGGGAGCATATTCTTGGAGTGAACAAGAGACTAGCTGCGGGAGAAAAATGCAGCTAAACGGTAGTTTTAGTCTACATATGGTAGTTCGTCGCTTGGACATCCACAACATGTAGCGTTAAGCGTTAATCTACTGATTTGCCGCTGGGCGTCAATCTGTAATCAGCAAAGTTTCGAAAAAATCTTGAAAACACCTCGAACGGGTGATGTCGAACGCGGTCCCAAACTGAGTGCTAGCATAGCGGTTCCGCCGGGGATCTGCAAGGCACGGCCAGCCGGATCAACGCGGAGGGGAAGCGGATGCACGCCCCAGTTGGTACGAGGTTCTGTTGAGACACTACATCTTTGCACCAAGAAATGCGGATTGACGCGATCGGCTGATCTCCATTAGTTTTCCGCCCGTACGAAAAGCAACGAAGTGGTGTGCGCGCATCGAGCGCCGGAGATGATGCAGGGATGCCAGCCAGAACCCAAAGGATGATGGACTCGTTCACCGTGGAAGATCGTCCTGTCAGGCGGTTCGGGCTGATGATGATTATCGCTCTGGCCCTGTCGGCCGCCTCGGGCTGTTCGCAATGGACCACCGCTTCCATGGACTCGTCCCTGCTGCAAAAGCCCCGGATGTCTCCGGATACGGTGGTGATCGAGCTGGCGTTTGTGGACATCTCGCCAGCGGACGATCTTTGGGAGCATGTTGACGAGCAGCATTTGTCGGTTGATTTGCGGCGTCGGTTGGGCCAGCAGGGGTTGCGCAGCGGCCTGACCGGTGCCCAGCTACCCGGCTGGATCAGCGATCGTCTGGAACAGCAGCAAAAGATGCTCGAGCTGGACAAGGAGACGGGTACGGCGGTGGTGGCCGATGTGGACGGTCCGCGCCGCCTGCAGTGCCGCTCCGCTCAGCCTCGTGAGATCGAAATCGGATCCGTGCGAGAGCAGATCGTTTTGGACGTCGGGGATTGCGACCAGACGGAAGCATTCGATCAGGCCCGATGCCGTCTGTCGTTGATCACTCGAGCACAAGGGGACGGACGCGTCCAGCTTCAGGTCACTCCGGAAATCACCCACGGCACGCCCAGGCATCGCTGGGTGGGCAGCGACGGATCGTTCCGCTTTCATCTGAGTCAGGATTTCGAACGCTATGATGATCTGACCATCCACGCGGTTCTCAGCCCCGGCCAGACCCTGGTGTTGACCAGCACAGGCGAATTGCAGGGGATCGGCCAGCACTTCTTTCCGATCGGCGAACGGATCGCGGATCATCGTCCAGTCCTATTGCTGCGGTTGGCTCAGACGCAACTGGACGATCTGTTCAGCCAGCAACCCACCTTCACCCCTATCGCAACCGATGGGCTATAGCGTACGATCAGGTCGCGATAACGCTTGACGCCAGGCCCCCCAGGATGGCCTTGTGCGTAGATCCGCGCTTCCCGCCGAACTGAATTGGCCTGGGTGGAAGCCAGTTCGCCCACCCATTGTCGCGGATAAAGTCCACATTAAACACTAGTTTCGAACCGTTCTTTAGAAGGAGTCACTTAATGCCTCTGGTTCCCTTACGCACGTTGCTGGATCACGCCGCCGAAAACGATTACGGTGTGGCCGCCTTGAATGTGAACAACATGGAACAGATCCAAGCGATCATGGAAGCGGCCGAGCAGACCGAGTCGCCGGTGATCATCCAGGCTTCGCGTGGAGCCCGCAAGTATTCGCAAGACGCTTACCTGCGACATCTGATGCTGGCGGCGGTCGAGCTGTATCCGCATATCCCGGTCGTGATGCACCTGGACCATGGCAACAGCGTCGAGACGTGCACCAGCGCGATGGACAACGGCTTCACGTCGGTGATGATGGACGGTTCGCTGGAGGACGATGGCAAGACGCCCGCCTCGTACGAATACAACGTCAAGGTCACCTCGGAGGTCGTGCGATTGGCCCACGGGCGTGGCGTGTCGGTCGAAGGCGAACTGGGCTGCCTGGGGTCGCTGGAGACGGGGACGGGCGAGAAAGAAGATGGCCATGGATTCGAAGGCAAGCTTTCCCATGACCAGTTGCTGACCGATCCGGACGAAGCCGAGCGGTTTGTGGCGGAGACCAACGTCGACGCCCTGGCGGTTGCTATCGGGACCAGTCACGGAGCTTACAAGTTCACTCGCAAGCCCGACGGCGAAGTCCTGGCAATGACGCGGATCGAGGAGATTCACAAGAGAGTCCCCAACACGCACCTGGTAATGCACGGCAGTTCTTCGGTTCCGCAAGAGCTGCAGGACATCATCAACAAGTATGGCGGCAGCATCCGTCAGACCTATGGTGTGCCGGTCGAGGAGATCCAGCGCGGCATCAAGCACGGTGTGCGGAAGATCAACGTCGACACGGATAACCGGCTGGCGATCACCGGCGCCATCCGCAAAGTGTTCGCCGAAACGCCGGAGAAGTTCGACCCGCGCGACTATTTGAAGCCGGCTCGCGAAGCGATGCGCGAAGTCTGCAAAGCGCGGATGATCTCGTTCGGCCAAGCGGGCCAAGCCCCCGCCATCCTGAAACTGCTGGGCTGATCCCACCCCGCAGCCGGTCGAAACGCCAGGCGATCGGGAGTCGTTTTCAAGCAAGCCGCGTTCCATGTGATGGATCGTCGCTCGCAAACAACTCCCGACCTGGCGTGTTCAGTTTGTGGGACCTTTTCGCGCATGCGCCGCCGGCCAACCCCGTTGGCCGCATTCCTGCAACGTCACGTTGATTGACAAGAAACTCCTGGCCGGGTGCTTACACCGCGCCGAAGCCCTGGGCCAAGCCTTTTTGGTGCAAGCGGCGGACGGCTTCGATCTGCTGGATCAGAGCCTGCCGGCTCCGCTCCGGCAGCACCGTGATCCTCGCGGCGCGACGGTGCGGTTGCATGGCCCGATGGAGAGCGATGGAGGGTGCGGCGGTCTGCGCTGGAGTTCACGCTTTCAGCGTGTGTGCCGAATCCCATTTCCAGAT
>SKVE01000672.1 GCA_007129635.1 Planctomycetaceae bacterium | reverse complement strand
GGGACGGGAGTCGTTTTCGGCCAACGATTTACCACATAGAAAACGGCTTCTCCGAAAACGACTCCCGACCCCCGTTTTCGATTCCCCAAGAAGTACCTGGCGGGTGCTCATCGCGGTTGATCCGGTTTCAGCGTATGGTTCCAGTCATCGACGATCACCGACTGGACGTTCGGCCGGCGAGCCAAGCCAGATTGAACCGGTAGTGCAGGCGGCTGGAGATCAGGTGGATGACTCCGTCCGGCGTCTGGGTGGCGGCCAGGTACCCACCGTGCTCGGCACGGGTCGGCGACGCCGTGAAGGCTCCCGTCCAGGCCCCTCCGTCGTACTCGCCTTCGCCCGGCGTCAGCAGCTTGCGTACCGGCCACGTCTGCCCGTCGTCGAACGACAGCGCGGCAAACATGCCGACGCCGCGGAATGTTTCGCCCTGGCCATCCACGAACTCGATGCCCGTCGTATCGTTCCGCTCGCCGGTGAACGAGACCAACAGCAGCGGGCCTTCGTGCAACCGCATCAGCACCAGACGCTGGCCGCCACCGATGGGCGGAAAGTCGCTGGCTTGGTAACGCCAGGTCTTCCCGCCGTCCTTTGACAGACTGATCGGCATCCGTCCGTCGATGGCTTGTCCGCGGCCGAAGGCCAGCAACCGGCCGTCCTTCAATTCCACCACCCCGGCATGGATGCCGCGGATGTCGCCACCCGGATCGGTCCACGTTTCGCCTCCGTCCTTGCTGATATGAATCGCCGTAGGGCCTTGTCCGCCGGGCGTGGCGTCGCAAGGTTGGATCAGCGCGCCGTCTGCCGTTTGTTTCATGCCGGAGATCACCTGATGCCGCCGCTGGTAATCCGCACCGGACGACACGGGGCGGGCAACCGACCAGGTCACGCCGTTGTCGCGGCTGATTCGGTGCAACAAGGCCAGGTGCTCCCAGCCCGTTGCGCCTTCCCGCCCCATGCCGTTCATGTGATGCAGCGTGCCCCGGCCGTCGTGAAACAGGCTGTTCCCGTGCATGTTCCGGTCGGCGGCCTTGAAGAACTCGCTGGCCGGTTCCCACTGGTTGCTTCCCGCTCGCAGCCGACTGGCCAACACGGTCAGTTCCGTTCCCTGCTCGCGCCCGGTCGTGTACCAGATGGCCATCAAATCGCCGTTGGGCAACCAAGCGATATCCGGCTGATGATTGTGCTGGTAGAACGGTTCACCGGAACCTTCCGGCGGTGGGACGACAAACACGATCAGGGATTGGAAGTAAGGCTGGTCCATCGGAGGGCCGTTCGACCAGTCGTGCGGTTCCTGCGAGACATCGCGCGACCACAGCGGCAGCGGATCGGCCGCAATCGGCTCGATCACCGCCACTCGATCGTCCCGGTCCGTCACACGAAAATGCCGGTAAGTCAGCGCGGGTTCCGCCGCGGCGGTTGCCAGCCCGAGAAAAACAACGCTCAGCGTTGGAGCCAAGACCAACCAACCGAGCTGAAAAAAGCAACGCATGATGTTTCCTCCGATGACGATGACGGGAACCGTTCCTGCTGGGAGTCAGTTTTCCACAGCGATTATTATATTCCATTTCCTTGGCATGCATAGCAGCAGATCCTTGGGGTATACTGGCACGTTTCGGTTGACCGTTTGCGCGGCGTTCGTTTTTGTCCGTAATCTGCATGAGAGAAGAGGTTGTCATGAAATCTGCCACGAAGTTTCTCGCTGGATGGTGCTTCATCGCGGGGGTGGCTATCGTCGGTGACGCTGCGGACGTTCAGCCGCCGATTCGAATGGGCAGCGATCAGAAGTTCGTCCACCCGGGTATCCTGCACCAGCGCGGGGAATTGGATTTGATCCGAAAACGGGTTCAACAGGGCGACCAACCTTGGGCCTCGGCCTGGCAGGAACTCCGCGATCATCGCGTGGCACAACTCGGCTGGGAGCCCCGCCCGCGCGACGAGGTTGTTCGCGGGGCCTTTAACAATCCGAATCTCGGCGCGAACGAACTGATGGACGATGGCCAGGCGGCGTTTGCCCACGCGTTGCAGTGGTATATCGCACAAGATGAGGCGCATGCCGAGAAGAGCATCGAGATCCTCGACGCCTGGGCGGCGGAGTTGAAGACGGTCGGCGGACACGACGCGCGCTTGCTGGTCGGGATGGCCGGGATCAACCATGTGGGCGCCGCGGAATTGATGCGGCACACGTACGAGGGTTGGGCCGAGCAGCAGCAGCAGCGCTTCGAGCGGATGCTCTACGAAGTGTTCTACGAGACGATCCAAGATTTCCACCCAACAGCCAACGGGAACTGGGATGCGGCGATGATCCAGACGATGATGGCCATGGGCGTGTTCCTGGACGATCGCCGGATGTTCAATCAAGGTGTGGATTACTTCATGCGCGGCCGAGGCAACGGGGCGCTCACGCATTACATCAACCGGCAGGGGATCACCCAGGAAAGCGGCCGGTCGCAAGGTTACGCGCAGATGGGCTTGGCCTATCTGGGCATTGCCGCAGAGATCGGCTGGACCCAGGGCCTGGACTTGTACGGTGCTTTCGATGATCGACTGTTGAAGGGTTACGAGATCACCGCAAAATACAACCTGGGCTACGAGGTGGATTACACGCCCTTCACGAGCATCGAGCAGCGTTATCACTACGAAAAGATTTCCGAATCGGGGCGCGGGAATCTCCGCCCCATGTACGAGACGGTGTACAATCACTACGTGCACCGGCGGGGCCGGCAAGTGAAATACATCGATCGAGCGGTCGAGCGGACGCGTCCAGAAGGCTTCAGCCAGTCACACACCTCGTGGAGGACGCTCTTGTGGGCGTTTTGACCATGGAAGATCTCTCGCGGCGACTGGGTGATTGGTAACGTTCGCGCCGTCGTTTTGCCGCGGCTGATTGCCAGCCCAGGATTCAAACGCAGGTTACTGCGCGGGTCGATGGCCACCCTCCAGAAGAGAACAGCTGCCAGGAAGAACGTCAGATGCTCGATGTCGTGGACCAGCGGATCGTTCAACGCCAGCTCGTACAGCACGGGCACGTGCCAGACCCAGATCGCCAGGGCATGAACCGACCAGATCCACAACGGATTCCAGGAGACGCGCCACAAGACCCCGACAACAGCGCTGCGTTGAGGCCAACACCCCAGCGCACGACGCGCCCGCGGCGGCAGCACCCACAGCAGGACAAACTCCGGGTAGCCGAGGACCAGCAGCGGAGCGGCAACAGCCATCAGGATCAGATGCTGCAGCATGTGCACCCAGGACAGGTCGTCGCTGAGCGCGTCGACCGGCGACAGCAGCGCGATCGCAATCGCCAGCAGCGCACCAGCAAACGCGAGGACTCGCCAAACGCTCACACCGTGGCCCGCGCCCGTGCGGCGCCACATCTTGTGCAACCCGTATCCGTACAACCCTGCCATGACAGCCAGATTCAGCAGTACGAGCCAATCGAGATTCCAGGCCCACCACTTCCCATCGATTCGTTCATCGGTAGATCCCTTTGGCTGGATTAGAGCACATACGGCGACAGGT
>SKVE01000013.1 GCA_007129635.1 Planctomycetaceae bacterium | reverse complement strand
TTCGCCACTGCAAAGATAGGGTCATTCGATGAAGAAATCTGGTTTTCCTAGACTGCGGTGCTTGCAGCCCCGTCAGTTACGATGATGCTCGCAATGCCCCCAGGTTAGCTGTTCTTCGGGACAGGAACACTCGAGCATGCTTACCAAGCTTTTGCAGTCCCCGCAAACAGGTCGGCCGCATGGGATCACAGCTCCCAACCTCGACGATACTCGCGGACTAGGAAGCGGTTGGTCTCCGGGGCATTGGGGATCTTCATCGTATGGCTGTCGAAAACGATTCGTTTGCCAGCCCGCAGCGCGACGGTTCCCAGGTTCACCGCGTCGGTGATCGCCCCGGCGTTCAGGAAACAGCCGAGGGACGGTTCGCCGCCCTGGACGGCCTGGATCCAGGAACTGCCGCGTCGGCCCGAACCGGCGCGACCCGCATCCGCCGCGCTGTCGTCCAGTGGCTCCGCCGGTTGCTCCCTGCTGGTGAACCGCAACGGATTCTCGCCGCGGAAGCCAGCCAGAATCGCCCCGTCGTCGCCGACAAACAGGATGCCTTCGCGAGTCACTTCGACGTTATGGGCTTCGAGCGAATCTGGCAGTCTGGGCTTCATCCCGCCGTCGTACCAGAACAGATCCACGCCAGCCCGATCGCCCTCGGCCGCGAACCTCAGCCGGATCGTGCACGCGGCTGGATACGCCGCATCGTTCCGGACCGGCCGGCTGACGTAATCGACAATCGCGCACGTGTGCGTCCCCCAGGCTTCGGCGCTGACGGGAACCCCCAGTTCCAATTCGGTAAAGATGGGCCAAAGGCTGTAGATTCCCATGTCGGCCATCGATCCGCCGCCGAAATCGTACCAGCCGCGAAACACGGTGTGCGTGTAGTGCGGATGATAAGGCCGGTCGGCTGCCGGGCCCAGCCAGAGATCCCAATCGAATCCTTGGGGAACCGGCGGCCGGTCCTCGGGGATCTGCGCGTACTGAGGCCACACCGGCCGGTTGGTCCAGTTATGGATCTCGCGCAGGGTACCGATCGCCCCTTGACGTACGTGCCGAGCGATCCTGGCGTTACCGGCCCCAGCGCCGTAGGCCAGCAGATGCGTGGCGACCTGCGATTCCCGAGCCACCTGCAGCACTCGACGCCCCTCGGCCAACCGGTTGGCGATCGGCTTGTGCATCAGCACGTGCTTGCCCTGCTTCATGGCCGCGATCGCCACCGCCGCGTGCAAGTGATCGGGAGTCATGACTTTGACGGCGTCCAGATCTTTTTCGGTGTCCAGCAACTCGCGGAAATCCGCATACGCGGTACACGCCTTGAATTTTTCCGAGCCTCGCTGTTTCGCGTAATACGCATCGACCACGTACCGTCCCACCTCGCGCCCGCCGGGACAACCGCTCGCCCCCTCCCGCCACGAAGGATCTCCCAAATAGGTGCGGATCCGGTTTCTCACACTGTGCTTGCTCCATGCCACATAGTCGTTGCTGTCGGTATTCGGATCGCAAACCGCCACGATCTGGATCTCGGGCTCGGCCAGCAACCCGCCCAATTCGTGAAAGCCCTGCGTGCCCATGCCGATGTGCGCCAAGCGGATCTTGCTGCTGGGGGGAACGTGGCCCGCACCGCCCAGGACATGCCGCGGGACGATCGTGAAAACGCCCGAGGCCACTGCGGATCCGACAAAAGTACGGCGGTCGATACTGGATGACATACGTACACTCCTTGGAAAAAGAGACCAAATCTTTGCACCCAGCCGCCAGCTTCTCACCGGTTGGGCGGAAGAGGCCGCGTGCTTCCCGTGGCTGCTGCAGACCGCTTGCCGTCGCGCTCGCCAACCATCACAATAACCGCATGGCAACCCAACCGCTACGCATCACCGTGCCCGCTTTCCGGGACATGAAACAATCCGGAACGAAAATCAGCGTCTTGACGGCGTATGACTACCCGACCGCGCGGTTGCTGGACCAGGCCGGGATCGAAGCCGTGCTGGTCGGTGATAGCATGGCGATGGTCATCCAGGGCCACCACACCACGCTGCCCGTTACGCTGGACGAGATCATTTATCATGCCGAAATGGTTGGCCGAGCGGTCCAGCGGGCGTTGGTGATCGTCGATATGCCCTTTCCGACCACGCATCTGGGCTGTCATCAGGCGATCGCCGCGGCTGGTCGCATCCTGAAAGAAACCGGCTGCCAGGCGGTCAAGTTAGAAGGCGGTGCGGCCCAGGCCGAGGTGATCGCCGCGCTCTCCGCTGCCGGTATCCCCGTGATGGCCCATGTCGGCCTGCGGCCTCAGCATGTTCATCAGATGGGTGGATATCACGTCCAACGGGACCAGCCGCAATTGCTGGCCGATGCGCGGGCAGCGGAACAAGCCGGAGCGTTCTCGATCGTGCTGGAGTGCATCCCGGCAGCGATCGCGGCGGAGATCACCCGCACGCTGACGATCCCCACGATCGGAATCGGTGCGGGCTCCGATTGCGACGGTCAGGTGTTGGTGCTGCACGATCTGTTGGGCCTGACCAGTGGATACGTGCCCCGATTCGTCAGGCCCTACGCAGACCTCAAAAACCTGATCCACACGGCGGTCACCCAGTTTCGCGATGATGTGCGCCAAGGAACCTTTCCCGGCGCAGACGAGACCTTTCGCTGAACGATCGCCCTTTGGTTCCTTCCTTCGCTATCCACGAAAGGCGTCCTCAATGCCCAATCGTTTAGCCAACGAAACCAGCCCTTATCTACTGCAGCACCAAAACAACCCGGTGGATTGGTATCCCTGGTGCGACGAAGCGCTGCAGCGAGCCCAGTCCGAGGATAAACCCGTTTTTCTGTCGATCGGCTATTCGGCCTGTCACTGGTGCCATGTCATGGCGCACGAGAGCTTTGAAAACGCCCAGATCGCCGCGCTGCTGAACGAACACTTCATCTGCATCAAGGTGGATCGGGAAGAACGCCCGGATCTGGATCACATTTACATGGAAGCGGTCCAGCGGATGACGCAGCATGGCGGCTGGCCGATGTCCGTCTTTTTGACTCCTGATCTACGCCCGTTTTACGGCGGCACGTACTGGCCGCCTGAACCACGGATGGGCATGCCCGGCTTTGCTCAGGTGGTCGTAGCCGTGGGCGAGGCGTGGCGCGAACGTCGCCAGCAGGCCGAGGAGATGGCGGAGCGATTGACCAAATCATTGAGCGAGCCCGAGGTGGATCAGGCCAGTGGCCGACGACCGACCATCGAACTGCTGGAGACCGCCGCCGCTGGACTGCAGCGCTCCTTCGATTACCAGAACGGCGGCTTCGGCGGACGGCCCAAGTTCCCTCATCCGATGTGCCTGCAGTTCTTGCTGCGACTGGGGCACCGTTTGCAGCGCGACGATCTGACGCAGATCGCTCGAACCGGCCTGGATCGAATGGCCCAAGGAGGGATCTACGACCATTTGGCCGGCGGTTTCTCCCGATATAGCGTCGACGAACGGTGGCTGGTCCCCCATTTCGAAAAGATGCTGTACGACAACGCCCTGCTGATGGGCGCC
>SKVE01000642.1 GCA_007129635.1 Planctomycetaceae bacterium | reverse complement strand
CGGTCACGTAGAAGTTGCCGTCCTGTTCGATCAGATCCGGATAGCTTATGCGGATGTACGGATCATCGTCGTACAGCAGGATCTCCGGCTGAGACCACTCGATGCGTTTTCCTTCGGGCGTATCGACTTCGCGCCCGGCCATCAGCCAGGCCGGGTTGCGATCATCGTACGGGCTTCGTCCGCCTCGACCGCCGGCTCCCAGTTCACCGATCCAGCGTCCGCCGTGGTTATGGAACCAATACAAGAACATGCCGTTGGAGCAGTTCCAGGCGAAGTTCGCGGCTCGCGGATTCTTCACTCGCCGCCCACCCGGCGTGTACGTCTTGTACGCAGGCTCCGTCCACGTGTGCCCGCCATCGCGGCTGTACGCCGACGCGGGCCAGCCGTCGATCGTACGGTAGACGCAGTACAACGAACCATCGCTCAGCTTGACCAGGCTTTGCTCCTCCGCCACGCGCCCGCCGCCATTGGGAGTGCGTAAGCCGATGTCGCCGTCGGGCAGGGTTTCAAACTCCAGCTTGGTCGGGTCGCGTTCGGTCAGGATATTGCGGCTCTTGAAGAAAGCGCCTTCGGATTCCGCGAGAAAGCCGGCGCCCAACGCGCCGATTTTGTGAATGACCATGATCGCGGCATCGTCCAGTATCAAGGGTCGGCCCACATTCCAGAAGAACCGCCGCTCGCCGCCGTACACGTTTTCGCGATCGCATTGGAATTCACGGATCGGCACCTGGTAACGTTGGTCGGACCAACTGCGGCCATGATCGTCGCTGAATTTGAACACATAGTAGCCCTGGACATCCACGCGAGTGAAAACGGCCCCATCTTCGCTTTTCACTTCCCGATGGTTGTCCGTGTTGTGGTTGTAGAAGACATAGACGCGGCCGTAGGGCACTTTCAGCATGACGGCATAGCTGGCTTCGGGACCGTCGGCCGGTTCGATCGGTACCATCTCGTCCCACGTCCGGCCTCGATCCGTGCTGCGCATCGAGACGATATGCTGGCCGCTGGCGCCCTCGACGCCCACCCCCGTGGTCAGCACACACAGCCAGGCCCCATCATCGGTCTGGACGACATACGGCTGATCGGCATACCCCACGCTGGGAATCTCCCAACCGTTGCTGATATGCCGCGGGTCGGGGACCACCGGTGCGCCCGCCGCCCCACCCGGTTGCGCGCCTTGGATCCCATTTCCGAGCAGCAAGCCCGATACCATCACCGCGACAGCCAAAACCGTGGAAATCATGCGCACGCTCATCGGGCAAAGCTCCTGTTCGAGTGGGGAAGAATTTGGGCAGAATGCCGTCCGCACACCGTCACCATACTCGGATTCCTCGCAACGGCAACCCGTCCACTCACCTGTTTGACACACACCCTCGCGCAGGTCAAGCACCCGCGTTTTTCTCAAAAGAAAGATCAGCGATCCCCAGCCGGTGGGCTGGGAGCGAGGAACGGGGGACTCACCAGGCGGGACAACTGGAGTGTCGGTCGAATGCGCCAGCGGGCTGACGGTCGAACAACTGGCCGAGTTCATACGGGTGGTTCTTGCCGACCAGCTTGATCCGCCCGCCGCCGTCGCCGCGGCACGTCGTTCGTCAAACTCGCCCGCAAGGCTCGCTCGGCTCACTCCATCTGGGTTGAACCGCAAAGCGGCGTCTCGGTCGGAGCCGCCGACGAACGCCGAGGCGGCGCGGCCGTCGGCGTCCACTCAACGGAAGACGGACCCGGATGATTCGTAACCCGCAGCGCTGTGGCCGGTCTCGGACCGAGCCACCCCGCCGACCGAAGGTCTCCAATATCGCGGGAGACCTTCGGTCGGCGGTTTCGGCGGGGTCGAAGACCCTCGCCGAACGAGGTAGATTATTTCCTGCGAGTTGCCTAATGCTCTACCTGCTCCCAATAGTACTCGAAAGCGCCGGGAGCATGGAAATCGGGGCTGTTGTCCAGATCGTGACATTCCATGCATTTCCGCTCCGCCTCGCTCAACGGCAACCGGACCTGCTCGCGAAACTTTTTCAGCAGCTCATCGTTGGTGGCATGCAGCGTTTCGGCGTCGACATGGCCCGCACCCGGACCGTGACACGTCTCGCAGCCCACATGCTGCATCTGCGGAGTATCGGCCAGCGACGAGTAGCCCGAAACATAAGGGAAATGCATCTGGGGATTCCACCCGACCACATGGCAACTGATGCATTCCGGATCGAAGTGACGCGGGATCTCGCTCCGCTCGCCCGGATAGGCCAGCGAATCCAACGCGTAGGAATGCGGCGTGTTCTTCCAGATGTCATACTCTTGCTGGTGGCAATCCATACACGCTTCCGAACCGACAAACGAATCCCCGCTGGGGTGCGTGATCGGGCGGACCTCCAATCCTTCCAAACCCAGGACCTTCAATTGCTCCTGATACGAAGCCAGCAACGTCAACATCTCTCGGGAATCTTCGAACCTCGCATCCAAAGGAACGCGTTGGTAACGCAGACGCATGTCGTCGTCGCCAAAGAACCCGACGACGCTGACATGCATTCCTTTACCGCCCACCTGGACCAGGATGCTGTTGGTGTCCGGAATCGGATCCGCCTGGAAAGGCGGTTCGTCAGCGCCACCGGCCGTCACAACGACATCGAAGTGGGGAAACGCCTTCGCTATGCGGATCGATTCGTCGATCGAGGTATGCGCCAGCAGCACGTACAGATCACAATCGGCTGCGGCCAACTCAGGCCATACCAACTCTAACGCTTCGTCCGCCGACTGCTTGACGATCTCGTCGCTGGTGATCCTCGCCTGCTCGACCTCGCCCAACACCGCCGTAATGCCGATCGTGCGGCCCGCCGCTTCGACGATCTGGTATCGCGGCGTCAATTCGGGGTCGAAAATCGCCGTGTTCGCACTGACAAATTCCGAGCCGTTGCTGCCCTCGCCGATCGTCAAGGCCGCTAAACCACCGACCGATAACCGCAGATCGTCCGGCCCAAATGCGATCGCCTGGTAGCCCATCTGCTTGAGTCCCTCGATGGTGACCTGGTACTTGATCTCTGCTTGAGGCCCAAAGCGGCGGACCTGATTGCCCACATCGACCGGCACGATCGGCCATCCCCGATCAGCCAACTCGCGAGTCAACGTGTGCCGCCGTACCAGACCACCTTTTGCATTTGACAAGCCCGTGCAGCCGCACGGTTCGATGAAGCCGCGCTGCTGGCCGGTCACAAACAAGACGAAATCCGGCTCAGGCCAATCGACGAACAGAGGCTCACGATAGGTGGCATCGTCAGACGCGGCCGCAGATTCCAGAAATTCCGCCAGCATCGCATCGACATCAACATCCGCTGCCGCTTCGGCGCCCCCATCGGCATCCGACGTCATGCTGGCCGTAGCGGACGCCTTCGACTTCGCGGCATCACCTGGGACGTCGGACGCCACGTCCCTCGCGTCGCTGTTGTTCGATTGAGCCGGTCCTCCGCAAGCGGTCAAAAAGCACAGCGCGGCTGCAGCACAACATGCCCAGGCAGTGTTGATCACCGCTTG
>SKVE01000553.1 GCA_007129635.1 Planctomycetaceae bacterium | reverse complement strand
GGCTCCTCGACTCGCATCGCCGTGATCCAGCCGTCGCCGTCCAGATCGTTCGGCGGATCCTCATCGACGCGTCCGTCATGATCATCATCGGTCGGTCGCGTATTGGTCGTACGCTGCTCGAACGGCCGAATGAAAAAGTATTCACAAGCGTCCGGCGACGCACGAGGGATAATGTAGAAGGTGATGCGGTCCAGTAAACCGGCAACCTCCGAGTCGTCGGCCGCTTGCTGAACAAGCTCGCGCGCCACACGAACGGCCAACTCGCTGCCATACAACTGCGTAGCATCCAGCCCACCGATCACCAGGATCGCCGGACGATCGTCCACACGCCCCTTGCCGATCGTCACCAAGAAGATCTCACGACCTTCACGAGTGCGTCCTAATACCGACAAGTCAGCGAAAGGGGATCGATTCAGCTCTTCCAACTGGATCCGCAACGCATCGAAATCGGCGTACCCTTCCACCGCCGCATCCCGCTGCGATGCGGTGGCGAACATCGTCGCGACGGACAAGCAGGAAAACACGACCAACGCCGAAATGCATCGGCCAAAATGCGAGTTCATCATCGGGATGACCAAAACGTATAAGGGATAAATGGGGAAAATGACAAAACGTAAGAAGCTTAGCTTAACTTAACCGGCCTCGAAATCAAGCTGGATCGCGGCTTGCGGTCCAACATCTAAGGCTTTACCCTTAGGTTCGCCCCCAAATGCAACTCCAATGGTCGGCGAGGGTAAAACGTGACCACGCCCCGCAGAATCCCGTTTGAACCAGCAAATGCTCCGATTGCGAACTCGCCGGTAATGACGCCAACCGACTTGCCGCCGTGGCGCACCCGAATCCGCCGCTGGCTGCGATTCGGCGGCCTCGCCTTGGTGACCCTGGTTTCGGTGATTCTGCTCTACGTTTCCGCAGGTTTTGGACTGGCCTGGATCCCCCTCAACACCGGCTTTCGCCCGGATCCCGAGGGCATCGAAATCGCCGTGATCGACAACGGCGTCCACACCGATCTGGCCCTCCCTCTGACAAATTCGTATCAAAACTGGTGGGAACTGCTGTCTCCCGATGATTTTCCGACGGACGTCTCCGGATATCGATATGTGGCGTTCGGTTGGGGCAATCGCCAGTTCTATCTGGAAACACCGACATGGGCCGATGTACGAGTGACAACGGTTGCCAAAGCTTCGATCGGACTAGGCGGCAGCACATTACGAGCCGACCTGTTATACGAGCTGCCTCCGCCCAGTCCGCAATGCCGAAGATTCCGCATCAGTCGCGATCAGTACGCTCGGTTATCGCAAGCGATTCGCGACACCATGAAACTGTCAGAAGACGGGCGAGCCACCCCGATTCGTGGTGCTCACTACATCGATTCTGACGCCTTTTATGAGGCCACCGGACGGTACCATCTATTGAACACATGCAACGTCTGGACCGGCCGAATCCTCAAGGACGCCGGCATCCGCGTTGGGTTGTGGACGCCATTTCCCGGAGGTGTATTGACCCAATTGGCTGAAGGAACCAATGAAGCAACACACCACACGGACTGAACAATGCAAAGATCGCCGCAACACCGTCCCAAGATTCGGCGGCTTTCAGAGTGATATTCGGCGCACGATTGGTCATTTAGCACCGTTCGAGAAATAGCTGTCCAATGTCCCTCGCCCCTTGTGGGAGAGGGCAGGGTGAGGGGGCAGAAAGTGCGTCAGTTCTGTCTGACGGATGTTGCTCGGTCAATGATTCCGTGGTGATGCTCTTCACAACGACGCGACGAGTGGTTTTCACAGCCGTTGATGTTGGATGCCCGATACGCCCATCGTGATGTGATCGGGACATCGTCACGCGCACCAAATCACTTTCAACCGTCCGCTTTGTTCTTCATCCGTGGGTCCGCTCTGCCATCCGTGGGCTGGCCTCATTCTCAGCACCCATCTGTTGGCCACGGCGCGTCTGACGTGCCTGGTCCGCACGGTGCGTTCCCAGCGTTTGGTCCGCCGCCGATTATGGCCCACCGATGGCAAAGCGGACCCACGGATATTTCTCAGCCTTCCAGATCGTGTCGTGCCCAGGAAACTTGCTTCGATCGAGCTTGCGCGATCCGTGGTTGCTTGATCCCCCATGCCCGGTACAATGAAACCGCGTGAGCCTGTGCGGCAGTCGCACCGTTTGCTCGAAAAAAGACAGAACAATCCGATGCACGCGAGGCGGCGGCGTCCTCGCACATGGTTGAATCACGCGCGCCGCCCGCGTGATCGGTGCCGTTCGGTAAGAACAGCGACTACACAGAAGCAAAAAAGCCCTAACTGGTAAGCTACTGATCGTCGATCCATCCACTGCCCGGCTATTGACAACTTCTGTTACTTATCCGCGCCAGCTTCCGTCGGCCCGAAACCATAACTCTCCCCCGCTGACAACGCGACCGATCCGCCCTCCTTTTCAATCCTCGGCCCTTGCGCACCGGCCGCCCGCCAGACGCTGTTCATCGATGCCCGCAAGATGGGTGCGCTGGTCGATCGTACCCATCGCGACCTCACGGACCTGTCCAGCCTGGGATTTTCCCCGAAGGAGCCGGTATGGCGGACAACCTGCCCGCATCGGCATCTCCGAATTCGGGCGAATTTATCCTCTTTCAGTCCGAGGACGGCTCGACCCGGATCGAAGTCCGCTTCGCGGGCGAGACGGTCTGGCTGTCAATCAACCAGATAGCCGAACTGTTCCAGCGCGACAAGTCGGTCATCTCCCGGCATATCTCTAACCTGTTTGAAGAAGTGGAGTTGCAGCGGGAGTCAGTTGTTGCAGTTTTTGCAACAACTGCCGCTGACCGGAAGACGTACCAGGTCGAGTACTACAACCTGGACGTGATTATTTCCGTCGGTTACCGCGTCCGGTCCCATCGCGGCACGCAGTTCCGCATCTGGGCCACCGAGCGTCTGCGGGAATACCTCATCAAGGGGTTCGCGATGGACGACGATCGGCTGAAGCGGGCAGGAGGCGGGAACTACTTCGAAGAACTGCTCGCCCGTATCCGCGACATCCGCTCGTCGGAGCGGGTCTTCTGGCGCACGGTGCTCGACATCTACGCCACCAGCATTGATTACGACCCATCCTCCGAGGCATCCCAGCTCTTCTTCAAGACCGTTCGGAACAAAATGCACTGGGCTGTGCATGGGCAGACGGCGGCCGAAGTGCTCCACCGCCGGGCCGACGCGGGACAGCCGCACATGGGGCTGACGTCATGGGCCGGCAACCGGCCGCGAAAGACGGACGTGAACATTGCGAAAAACTACCTGAACGCCGATGAACTCAACGTGCTGAACCGTATCGTGACCGCGTACTTAGAATTCGCCGAGGTGCAGGCCCTGAACCGCCGGCCGATGTACATGGCCGACTGGATCGAGAAGCTCGACGACTTCCTCCGCCTAAGCGATCGAGACATCTTGACCCAAGCCGGGAAGATCTCGCACGAAGACGCCGTTGGCAAAGCGGAAGCCGAATTCGACCAGTACCGCCGCGTCCAGGC
>SKVE01000020.1 GCA_007129635.1 Planctomycetaceae bacterium | reverse complement strand
GCCCGGCAAAAGCCGCTGGTGAGGATGATCGAGGCCGAGTTTTCTATTGCAGCGGAGCAAGGCGATCCGGCCGATGGTCGCTGTACGATCATGGGCGCCGGCGGCTCGGTCCAGGCCAATATCGATCGCTGGGTGGCTCAGTTCGATGATCCGGAGCGGAAAACGACCGAAAAGAAGGAGATCGGCGGTCAGCAGGTGTACTTGGTCGATTTGGCAGGAACTTACAAGGACCAGCGTGGACCATTCGCACCGGCCGTCCTGCGTGAGAATTACCGCGTGCTGGGCGCGATTATCGAGACCCAGAATTATGGACTGTACTTCGTCAAGTTCTATGGGCCCCAAGCCACGATCTCGGCCCAGGAAGAGGCATTTCACGAAATGCTGAACAGCCTGCAAGTGAAGTAGGCTGCCTTCCCCACGATCCCAATGCGTTAAGACACTAGCAGTTGGCTCAGCAAAACGCACGTCTGATCCGCAGCTCCACGATGCTGAAGCACCAGTTGCTGGGCACGACGTCCCAGCCCCTGGGCGTAGGCAGGATCTGCCAGGCATCGGCGTACGAAGTCGGTCAGTTGTTGGCCGTTGTGGACCACGTGGGCGGCCTGGGCTTGGATCATCATGCTGACGACGTCGTGGAAGTTGTGCGTATGGGGACCGAACGAAACGGCCGCCCCGTAGGCAGCCGGTTCGATCATATTCTGCCCGCCTCGATCGGTCAGGCTTCCGCCCACGAAAGCGATGCGGGCCGTTCCCCACCACGCGTCCAGTTCGCCCATCCCATCGACTAGCAGGATTCGCGCCGTCGGCTCGTGTGGTGGCATCCGCCCCAATTGGCTTCGCCGTTGCCAAGCCATCCCGGATTTCTCCAACTCGACAGCGACCGAATCGAATCGTTCGGGATGGCGAGGGACCAGGATCAGCCGCAAACGAGGGAACTCGGCAGCCAACGCCTGAAAGGTCTCCAACGCCAATACTTCTTCCGGGTGCTGGGTGCTGCCCGCCAGCAAGACCATATCGTCATCTGCGATGTTCGCCAGCCGCATCAGTTGGCGAGTCAAGGCATTCGTGCGATCGATTTGGGCCCCATCGAATTTGATCGAGCCGGTGACATGCACCCTTTCCGGCGGCGCCCCTAGCGCCAGGAATCGGTCGCGATACGCATCGCTTTGGACGGCGATCAGGTCGATGCGGCGCAGCAGGCTCGCCATGAACCAGCGAATTCGACGATAACCTCGCAGGCTGCGGTCGCTCATGCGACCATTGATGACCGCGACGGGCACCCCCAACCGATTGGCGGTGAAGATCAGATTCGGCCAGAGTTCCAACTCGGTCAGCACCAGCAGATCGGGACGCATCCTTCGCACGGCTCGCCGCACCGCCCAGCTAAAATCCAGAGGGCAATAGAACACGGGGCGCGGCGCATATTTTTGGCGGGCCAGGCGATATCCGGTCATCGTGGTCGTCGAGATGACGCAAGTCCAGAGAGGGTGCTGCTTTTCCAGACGCGTAATCATCGGTCCCAGCAGATTGACTTCGCCCACACTGACCGCATGCAGCCAGATACACGTTTCCTGGCCAGCGCGTCGGGGCACCTGACCCCACAGTTTGGCGGCAAATCCTTCGCGGTATTTCCCCTGACGGACCATGCCGACGATCAACCAGGGTGCGTATAGGACCAACGCCAGCAAGTAGACCGCATTCAGCAGATAACGCATGGTCCTATCGTTCTGATGGCAGTGTGGGACCGGGTCAAGCGACGCCCATTTTTCGCATGCAGCAATTCTTGTATTTCTTTCCACTGCCGCAGGGACAGGGGTCGTTGCGTCCTACGCGTTGCCCTCGATTACGGATGGTTTCCACCACGACTTCGCCGCCGCTGGCATCGATCGCCGCTTGTTGTTGTCGAGCGATTTCGCTGGCCGATTGGGCTTGAGCGTGTGTGGCGGCCGTTTCGACCCAGGTGCTGCCTACGAACCCTTCATCCAGTTGTTCCATGCGAAAAATCAGGTCGGTGACGCGTTCTCCCACGGAGTCCCACATCTGTTCGAACGTCTTCATTCCTTCGCGTTTATATTCGACTTTGGGATCGACCTGGGCGTACCCGACCAACCCGACCGAGCTTCGCAAGTGGTCCATGGCCAGCAGATGATCCTTCCAGCCCATGTCCACGATCTGCAGCAAAATCGATCGTTCCATCCGCCGAATCTCCGGTCGGAATCGTTCTTCGACCACTTCGGTCAACTTTCGCGCCAGATCCTCGCGTTGCATCCTTTCGATGTCTTCGATCGCCAGTTGGCCGCCCAGGTTCTCGGCCACCCAGTCGACCAATTCTTGCAGCGATGGAGTACCGCCCGCAGCGATGATCGCGGTCTGGCCTTCCGAATCGGGTCCGAACAATTGGTCGATCCGAACCGCCATCTGCTCGTGATAATCGGCGGCTCGCTGCTGGCTGAGCCGGCTTTGCGCGACCAGCAACTCCCGGATCTCTTCGCGCTGCTTGTGCTTGAAATCCTCGACGCTCAATTCGGTCTGGAACCGTTCGCTGGCCCAGGCTGCCAGGCCCTCGCGATCCAGGCGTGAATGGTTGGGGCCGGACGAGAATCGATACAGCGCGGCCATGATGGGGTATTCGGCTTCTTTTTCGTCGTACGCCTGTTCGGCCCGCTGGTAGACCAGTTGCCGTATCGGCTCGGGTTCCAGCTCTCGGATCTCGTCGAAATCCAGTTCGATGCCGAACTTGTGCTTGACCCAGAGCACCGCGCTGCGGATGCCAAAATTCTCCTGCAAAAACGGCTTGCCATCCGACATGTCGATTTTGCTAATGGCTTGGCGTGCCCGATCGATCAACATCTCTGCGACCTGTTCGCGGCCTTCTTTTTTCAGGTCGCGGTCGCGAAGATTCAAGCCCCAGCGCGTATTGACGAGTTTGGTCAGGGCCACCCAGTTCCATTCTTCGGGCGAGTCATCGTCTTCCGATTCCGGCAGGTTTTCTTCGATCGCGTCCAGCACCTGGGTTTCGGCGAAGCGTTCGGCTGCGTCTCGCGCGAACGATTCCGCCTGCTGGAAATCCATCCCGCGAAAATCGCGGGCTTCCAGGTTGACCGCCAGCCGCTTCTTGGCCCACTTGCAGAACGATTCGACGCCGAAGTTCCGCTGCAGGTACTCGCTCAAATGATGATCGATCTGTTCCCGCATGGCCTGGATGATCAGATCGCGGCAGTTGGCGCCATCCAGGATTCGCTGGCGGTATCCGTAGACTCGCTTGCGTTGCTCGTCCATCACCTCGTCGTATTCCAGCAGATGCTTGCGTCCTTCGAAGTGGCGTTCTTCGACCTTTTTCTGAGCCGCTTCGATCCGTCGAGTCACCATCCGGCTCTCGATCGCTTCGCCTTCTTTCATGCCCAGCGACTCGAGGATTTTGCGGACCCATTCGCCGGCGAAGATGCGCATCAAGTCGTCTTCCAGCGACAGGTAGAAGCGGCTGCTGCCCGGGTCGCCCTGGCGGCCGCATCGTCCGCGAAGCT
>SKVE01000595.1 GCA_007129635.1 Planctomycetaceae bacterium | reverse complement strand
GGATGCTGAACAGCCAGTGATCCAGATATTGCCCCTGGGGCAACTGGTCGCTGCCGGCACGATCGAACAACGCAATCAACTGCCGTCCTTCATTTACTTGGCCAGCCAGCACGAGACCGGCCAGGGCACGTTTGATCTGCCGTGGGCATCCGACCGCGACTTCGCCGTCGGCGAGTTGGCACGCAGCCAGTCGGCCGAGGTCCCGGACCGCACGGTCGGGGCGGCGAAGAGCTGGTTGTGCCATGGCCGAGTTGACCGACGTGGCGAGATCCTGCCATGGAACGCACCGCCCGAGGTACAGAAGATCTCGCCGATCACGGCAACCCAACGCTATCTGGAACACCTGGCTTCGGCCTGGGAGCACGCCTTTCCCGACTCGCCGCTGTCCGAGCAACAAGTGGTCTTGACCGTACCGGCATCGTTCGACGCGGCAGCTCGCGAACTGACTCGCGAGGCCGCCTTGGCCGCCGGATTGCCCGAGCACCTGCTGTTGTTGGAGGAGCCTCAGTCTGCCGTGTATGCCTGGGTCGATCAGATCGGCAACCGCTGGCGACGATCCATGAAATTAGGCGACGTCCTGCTGGTTTGTGATGTCGGGGGAGGCACGAGCGATTTCACGCTGGTCCAGGTCGGCCAGGAGGACGGGGAACTGATCCTGCAGCGGATCGCGGTGGGCAACCATCTGCTGGTTGGCGGCGATAACATGGACCTGGCACTGGCCTACCAGGCATCGCAGATGTTCAGCAACAAGAACGTCTCGCTGGATCCTTGGCAGTCCGTATCGCTTTGGCATTCATGCCGGGCGGCCAAAGAGACCATGCTGGCAGACCAGGGCCCCGGCGTGTACACGTTGTCGGTGTTGGGACGAGGCAGCAAGTTGATCGGCGGGACGGTTTCGGTCGAGATCAAGCGAAAGATGGTTTCGGACCTGCTGGTCGATGGTTTTTTTCCCAAATGCTCGATCGACGATCGGCCGTCACGGCAGCGCGGGTCCGGCTTTCAGGATATCGGCTTGCCCTTCGAGCAGGATACGGCCGTGACCCGTCATCTGGCGGCTTTCCTGCAAGATCACGGCTCGGTCGATCGCGACGGAGCGGTCCGCCCCACCCATCTGCTGCTCAATGGCGGCGTATTCAAGGCCCAGGCGCTGGCCGACCGCTTGACCGAAGTCCTGGCCGATTGGGGGGAAGGTCAGCCGCCCCAGCGGTTGGAGGGCGAACGCGACCTGGACCAGGCGGTGGCTCGGGGAGCGGCCTACTACGGCTGGGCAAAACATCAAGGGGGCGTGCGTATCCGAGGCGGAACGGCTCGCGCCTACTACGTGGGCATCGAGACCGCCGGGCTGGCCATTCCGGGCGCGCCGCGGCCGTTACGCGCCTTGTGCGTCGCGCCGCTGGGGATGGAAGAAGGCGACCAGGCCGATGTGCCGTCCAGCGAAATCGGACTGGTTGTCGGCGAACCGGCTCACTTCAGGTTCTTCAGCTCGTCGGTCCGTAAACAGGATCGAACCGGCGACGTGCTGACTTCCTGGACTGCGGACGACTTGGCCGAGACCGATTCGCTGGAAACGACACTCGAATCCGATCAGGCGATCGACGAACCCTATGTGCCAGTGAAATTCCAGTCACGGGTCACGGAACTCGGCATGTTCGAATTGTGGTGCGTCAGCACCAAGAGCGACAAACGATGGAAGCTGGAATTCAACGTTCGCGACGACGATGCTTGAGACCGGCCCGACGGCTCGGCGGTGTGATCGCTTCGCCGTTGGCTACGAACAACAGGAGGACTTCGACATGGTGCAAGTAGGCGATTCATCCCCTTCGTTCAGTGGGGTCACTCACGATGGCCAACAGGTCTGTCGAGACGATTTCCTCGGGAAGAACGTGGTCGTTTTGTACTTCTATCCGAAAGACGGAACGCCCGGATGCACTCAACAAGCCTGTGCCTTTCGGGACGCCTACGAAGACTTTCTGCAGGCGGGCGCGGTCGTGATCGGGGTCAGTAGCGATTCCGATGAAAGCCACCAGGTTTTTGCCCGGAATCACCGCTTGCCCTTCTTGCTGCTGACCGATTCCAATGGAGCCCTGCGAAAAGCTTTCGGCGTACCCAAGACGTTGGGACTGCTGCCGGGCCGAGTCACCTATGTGATCGATCGCGAAGGGGTCGTGCGGCACATTTTCGGCGCCCAGTTCCAGAGCCAGCGGCATGTCACCGAGGCGTTGAACATCGTCCGCCAACTGGCACAGGATGTCGCATAACAAACTTTCGGCAAAATCGGACGATCGCCCCGAGGAGCCTGCTCATGGCAAGCTGGTACTGTGCTATTGATGGTCAGCAGTATGGACCGCTGAGTACTGAGGAATTGCGGGACTTGGCGGAACAGGGCCGATTGCGGCCCACGGATCATGTCCGCCCCACGGAATCGGAGCAATGGACGAAAGCAGCCAAGGTTCGCGGCCTGTTCTCGGCGACTGCCAAGCCTCGAGCCAAAACGGGGCCGCCACCGATTGCTGGCAGCAAAGCACCGCCGGTTGCCAGACCCGCGTCTCCGACAACCGCTCTTCCCACCGCGATTCCGCTGCAACCGGTCGCGGCCGATCCGATCGATCAAGGGCACGCGGCGCCCGTAACGGCACCTTTCGTCAATATCGCGGCAGATGCTCCTGCGACCGAAGACCACGGATTTCGACGGGATCGACGGCCTTCGGCCAAGCAACAGAATCTGCGGATCGTTGTCGGGTTGAGCGTTGCGCTACTGGTACTGATGGTCGCGGCCTTGTTACTGATGGGCCGATCTCGCCCGGCGAGTCGGACGGCTGCCGAGCGGGCCGAAAAGGATCCGGCTCCGGCTGCGACAGCGGATCCCGAGACGGATCCGGTCACAACGATCCTGGAAGATTCAACGGCCCCACAAGTCACCAAAGACGAATCCAGGCCCCTGTTCCCACCGATCCGACGCTGGGTGACCGCAGGAACGCAGAAGCGGGTCGTCGGCGATTCCATGCGGCTGCATGTGCCAGCCGCTTGGTGGGCCGCCGACCCAAGCCCGGATCGGACTCTGGTGGTCCAGGTGGAAATCACCAACAGGTCGGCGGATCGGCCGTTGCATTACACAGGATGGGCAGCGTGTCCCGGAGTTCAAAACCGCCGTTTGGCCCTGTTGGCCGTCACCCCCGACGAACCGCCCGTTGCCGCTCATGCCAGTCGTGATGCCTTGACCGATTCGGCCCAGCCGCAGCAGGTGACGCCAGGGCAGACGGTTACCAGGAACCTGGAATTTTCCCTGTCGCCAGACGCGGAAGTCGAGTGCTTCCGCTTGATGTTGCCCTACGAGGCTTGGGGACTGAGCGGCGAAGTCGGCTTCGAAATTCCGGATGCCATGGTCCTGGATAGCCCGCCCGACGTGGTTGCCGCTCACGGTCAACAGGACGGCCTCACCGATGCGGCAGACGACGCGGCAGACGACGCCCCTGAGGATGATGAATCCGCGTTCGAGGAACCACCGAATGTCGACTCTTTCTGACT
>SKVE01000394.1 GCA_007129635.1 Planctomycetaceae bacterium | reverse complement strand
GACCGTCTTCCCACCGCAGATCTGTTGGTAGATTTCATATTCGACCTGCGCCAACGGGGTGGCGATCCTGTCGGCGGCGTTCAACCGTCCCAACGGTCCGACTCGATAAACACCGTCGGGCCAACCGGTGTCCCGGAAGAAGGGAAACTTTAGATAGGTCCACGGCTCGACGTGCTCGCCGATATATTCCAAATAATCACTGCCGTCGAATCGATGCAGTTCCTCTCGGTCCGGACCAACGTGCCGCAACGGGCCGTCGTACAATTCGAGCGAATTCTGCTGGCCGACCATGCCCAGATAACCGGTCGAAAACGAGGCGAATTCTCCCAGCAGTTCGTGGTGACGTGCGGTCCAGTCCTTGATGATCGCCAGCGCTTCGAGGACATAGCCGATCATCGTATCGATCTGGGCCAGCAGCGTGTCGCGGTCGGCCGAGTCCAGCGCCTGGTTGACTCCACCAGGCACGGCGAAGGTGGGGTGGATGCGGCGATCGCCCAGTGTCGCGATCAGCGATTGTCCGAAGCGACGCAACTGGATGGCCTTGTGTACCAATTCGGGATTGGCGGCCACCAAGCCCGCGACATTGCGGATCGCCGGATCGGCATCGAACCCCAGCAGCAGGTCCGGGCCAGCCAGTTCGAAGAAGTGCATCGAGTGGGATTGGATCGTTTGGCCCATGTGCATCAGTTCGCGCAGCAAGCGGGCGGGCCGAGTCGGCGTGACCCCCAGGATCTGGTCACAGGCTTTGACGGACACCAGGTGGTGGCTGACCGGACAGATGCCGCAGATGCGCGGCGTGATCTGCGGCATCTCGAAGTACATGCGTCCTTCACAGAACTTCTCGAAGCCACGGAACTCGTTGACATGAAAAAAGGCCCGCTCGACTTGCTGGTCGTCGTCGAGATGCACGACGACTTTGGCGTGCCCTTCGATCCGAGTCACCGGTTCGATGATTACTTTTCTTCCCATCGGTCTTTCCCACCCCTAATGCCAATCCAGGTACCTGCCGCGTAGCGTCGGCTGGCGGCCTGCGGCCAGTTCACTTAACACGTAAAAAATTGCATCTGCCGACGGCGGACAGCCGGGCAGATAGATATCGACCGGTACCAATCGATCCAACGGTCGAACCTCCTGCATCACCGCCAGATCCTCATGTTGCGGCACCATCCCGTCGACCGTGCTTTCCGTCTCGATATACGCTCGCCGCAGCGCGACCGCTGCGGTGACGGCGTTTCGCATGGCGGGCACGCCGCCGAACACCGCACAATCGCCCAGCGCGATCAGGGTCTTGCACCGGCTGCGCATCCGCCGAGCGACCTCTTCGGTCGACGAGTTGGCAACAGCGCCTTCCAGGATGCCGATATCCACACCCTGCTGGTCCGGTTGCTTCAAATCGGTGATCGGCGTCGCGCGCAATTCGACCAGATCCAGCAGTTGCACGAGCCGATCGTCGATATCGAGCAGCGACATGTGGCAACCGGCACACCCAGCCAGCCAATCGGACGCGACAGTAACTTTTTCCTTCATCGGTTTCTTTCATTACAACGAACGCTGGACTTCCGCCATGGAACCATACAGCACGGCGTTTCCCAAAAGCGACGACAGCGTGGCCAACGTCACCCAATCGGGATGGATGTCAGGCGGAGCTTGAGTCAGCGGAACAACCGGCAGTTCGCGGCCTTCCAGATTCACAACGTGTCCTTGCTTTTCGGTCCAGCGGCGGGCCGGCAGCACGACGTCTGCGTGCTCGGTCCACAATGTTTGGTACGCCGACTGGATCACGGTAAATTCGGCCTGGGGTAGCTTCTTGCCGTTCGGCAATTCATCACCCGCCAGGATGAACAACGCATCGCCTTGGACGGCTCGAGCGGTCAGGCCCAGGCGAGCGGCCCCCGCCGCGTTCACGCCTTCGACCAGCGGAAGGAAACGGGCTTTGCGAGCCAGACCGCGAAGCGCGGCATAGACGGCGATGCTCAGGTTCGGACCATAAATCACCACCGGCGAGCGCGCCGATTCGACCGCCGATTTGACTTTCGAGACCCCCTCCAAACGCAGATGGTAGGTGTACCGCAATCGCTCGAACGGCGATGCGCCCGTATGGGCGATCGCATCCAGCTTCATCCGTTGATGAGCATAGGGATCCAGCCCGGTTCGGGAATCGTTGACGATCACCAGTTGCGCACCACGATCGAACGCTCGTTTGGTCAGATAACCGACCACCTTTTGATTCTCCAGCAGATCGCCGCCCACCACGATCACGCAATCCGCAGCGTTCAAGTCCCCGATCGACGCCGGATCGCCGACAACCGGCGGCATGTGACCGTGCAGCAAGGCGATTTCATCGCTGTTCAGCACCTCGTTGAAGAAACATGTGAAGGCCACCAAACCTTCGTTGATTGTCCGCGGGGAAACCAGTCCCGCCACCGCGTCCGCTTGACGCAAGCCGTTGGCCGCCCGCTCGAGTGCTTCGCCCCAGCCGACAGGCGTCAGCCGCCCGTCTTTCCGGACCAGCGGTTGCGTCACGCGCGGTGGGGCGACGTCCAGCACCCGAAAACGGCCCTCCAAACACAACAGGCCTCGGTTGTGTCCGTCCCAATCACCTTCGATCTGTACCAAAGTATCGTCGCGAACCAGGCACTCGATCCCGCATCCGACGCTGCACCCCAGACACGTGGTCTTGATCCGCCGGACGTCCGTCTCGTGGCCCATGAAGGAACTGCGGCGGTCCATCAGCGCGCCTGTCGGACAGACCTGCAGGCAACTGCCGCACAGGACGCACGTCGATTCTCCCAACGGCACCTGGTCGTCTGCGCAGACCATCGTTCGCGCACCTCGCTGATGCACCCCCAACGTATGGTTGGCCGACAATTCGCGGCATGCCCGGACGCAACGGCGACACAGGATACAACGGCCTTGATCGAACACAAAATACTCACCCGTCGCATCGACCGGCCAGGACTTCGCGAAATTGGGTGGGTGTTCCCAAGACGCCATCCCGTAGCGATACGCCAATTTCTGCAATTCACAATCCGTGGTGCTGTCGCTGCCGCTGGCAGGGCAGTACATGCAGTAATGCGTTCGTTCGGAGAAGATCATCTGCACTGCGAACAGCCGAGCCGATACCACGGACTGGCTCTCGGTCTGGATCTCCATCCCCTCGGATACCGGAAACGTACAGGCGGGTTGCAGGGTACGTTGCCCCTTGACTTCCACCAAACAGACGCGGCAAGCGCCTTCGGGCGGCAAGGCCGGGTGATGGCATAGGGCCGGGATATCGATCCCGGCCGCCGACGCGGCTTCCAAAACGGTCTGGCCGGCTTTCGCATGAACGGCTCGTCCGTTCAACGTGATTTTTACCGTCCCCGAAGTGATCGTGTTCTTGCTCATTGGCAGTGGTCAGTGGTCAGTGGTCAGTGGTCAGTTGGTAGTTGGTCAGTTGGTAGTTGGTAGTTGGTAGTTGGTAGGAAACCGGCGGCGTTCGAGCTTGGTCTTCATCTTTGTTTCTCTTTTTCGGCCGCCATGGCTTCGG
>SKVE01000270.1 GCA_007129635.1 Planctomycetaceae bacterium | reverse complement strand
ACACCCGTTCTTTGCGGAAGCCCGAAGTCCCGATGCTGCGACGGATTCGACACCACCATCGGTGGATCTTGCCCCTCCAAGCTCACCTATTCCAGTTGTTCCGCCCGTTTCCCCCCAGCCTGCAAGTCGCCCCGATTTGCCGTTGCAACCGCAGCAATCGGCCGATGCCGAGGTGATTCGTATCGCGGCGTTGCCGTTATCCACCCTGAGTCCCTCGACGTTGGGGATCCCTCAGATGATGGATATCCTGGTCGACTTCATGCGACGTTTTGACATTATCGCCGTACAAGATATCCGCGCGGCCGACGACTCGACGTTGCCCACCTTTGTCTCGATGGTCAATGCCCAAGGAGCACGGTACGCCTATTTGCTAGGACCGCCGGTAGGGCGATTGTCGAATCCGGCTCAGTTTGCGTTCCTGTTTGATTCGGAACGGCTGGAAGTCGATATGGGCAGCGTGTACACCGTACCCGTTCCAACCGAATTGCTGGATCGTCAGCCCTTGGTGGCTCGGTTTCGAGTCCGCCAGGTACCGGTCGAGCACGCATTTACGTTCACGCTCGTGAATGTTCAAGTCCAAGTTGATCGCATGGCGGTTGAGTTGGATACGTTGGCCGACGTTTTCCTCAGCGTTCAAAGAAACGGCAGCGGCGAGGATGACGTGATCCTGTTGGGGGATTTAGGCAATTCAAAAGCTGTGGGACGAATCGGCCAATTTCGAGACATCACGGCGACGATCCCGGGGCCATCGACCGATCGTCGTCAGGAATCTTCGACGTTCAATCTTCTTTTCAATGCGGGGCCGACAGTCGAGTATACCGGACGCAGCGGCGTGTTGAACCTGATGAGTCTGTATGGATTGAGCCGCGAGCAATCGCAGTTCGTGTCTCAACAAAAGCCGATCTGGGCGGAATTCAGCGTTTACGAAGGCGGCATTGGTCCAGTCGCGCGTCTGCCGCGGGACGCGCAGTCATGGAATGCACCGCCCACCATAATGCGTTGAGCACTGCGCCGGGAAAGGGGTGCCGCATCGTTGTCTTTTGACGCTCGCCAGCGTTCTCTGCTCGCCGTGTTGGGCAGGGACTGGCCGCTTGTCAGGCGTTGTGTTACAACCGCAGGTTCTCGGTGGCGCCGGCTGACCGGGCGAGCTATTTCAGGTTCCTTTCGTAAGGCGAAGCGACCATGAGTTCCGATGGCCTTCTAAGCGACATCCCTGCCCGACGTTCCTCGATTTCCCTGCTGGTCCGGCTGGCTTTGATGATGTTCCTGCAGTACTTCGTCCAGGGCTGCTATCTGCCGATCGCTGCCCTGTACGTCGACCAGACGCTGGGCTTCAGCGCTCAACAAGTCGGTTATTTCGTCGCTGCGTTGGCCGTGGGCCCGATCTTAGCGCCGTTTGTGATCGGGCAGATCGTCGACCGCGCGTTCTCGACCGAGCGGGTCATGGCCTTCTGTCATCTGACAGGCGGTTTATTGATGCTGGCGTTATTTACGCAACGGGCCGTCTGGCCGGTGATCATTCTGGGGACGCTGTATTCGGTCTTGTACGTACCGACGATGATGCTGTCCAATTCGTTGGCTTTCCGGCACCTGAAGAACGGCGAGCTGGAATTTCCTTGGATCAGGTTGTTCGGCACGATCGGCTTCATCGTGCCCGCGTTTATAATCGAACTGGGATGGCTGCGTGGTCTGGAAGGCGAATCGCTGGCGGCGGCTCGAGGAATCGCGTTCGCGATGTCCGGCGCGATCGGGATCGTGATGAGCGGCTACTGCTTGACGCTTCCGCACACGCCGCCCGCCATGCGTGATCGGCACACGTATGCCCCGGGCATCGTGATGGCCATGTTGCGCCAACGCCATTTCCTGGTGATCGTTTTGGTGACCTTCTTCATCTGCATCTCACACCAGTACTTCTTTGTATTCAACAGCCTGTTTTTGCGTGACATCCTGGACAGTGGCGGATGGAAGGAAGCAGGCGAGCAGATGCTCAGCTCGCTGGGCCAGTGGTGCGAGATCCTGGTGATGGCCTTTCTGGGATATTTGCTGAAGAGCCTGGGATACAAACGAACGCTGATCTTGGGCGCTACGGCGTACTTCCTGCGATTCGTGCTCTTCTCGCTGGTTTTCAGCCTCGATCCGCCGTTTGTTGGCAAGCTGATTTTGGCGGGTGTCGGTCAGGCCCTGCATGGTTTCTGCTTCGGCTGCTTCCTGGCCGTCGGTTACATGTATGTCGACCGGATCGCTCCGCCAGACGTTCGAGGCAGCATGCAGAACATCTATGGCGTGTTCTTCGTCAGCCTCGGCTTCCTGGTGGGGGGACTGGTCGGCGGAGCGGTCGGCGATTGGTTTACCACCGAGGTGAACGGGGTGCGCGAGCGCGACTGGACCGGCATCTGGCTCACCGGTTCCGCGTTAAGCGCTGCCTGTGTCGCCGCCCTGATGATCTTTTTCCCCTCGGCGCTTCCCAACCGTGGCTCGGATGAAACCGCTCAGGGCTAGCGGACCAGGGGCTGGCGTCGTTCTGGGCCAACGATCGCCGGCAGGACTTGGCAATGATCGACTACTGTATCGGCTTGTCCTTCCATGGGCATGTCGTTGGAGATTCCAGGCAACGATCATCCCCAACGGCGCGCTCGCCCGCAGGTTGACAAGTCGGCCGGTCGATTAGAGAATTTCCTTTGTGTGTCCGTCTCCGATTACTTTGTCGTCTGTGCCGTATCGGTGCATTTCTTGTGAACGTGTTACGAAAGGAATAACAGGATGAATTCGAAACGACGATGGACGTGGATCCAGGCTATTGGATTCGCGCTCGCTTGGACGGTCTTGTCAACCGGCTGTCAGCCAAGTACGCCTTCGCCGACCATGCCGGTCACCCCGCCCTCCAGCGAGCCCCCGGCGGAAGAACCTGCCGAAATGCCGGCGGAGACCCCAGCGGAAGAACCTGCCGAAATGCCGGCGGAGCAACCCGCCACAGAACCCGCCACAGAACCCGCCACAGAATCCGCCACAGAAGCTGCCACAGAAGCTGCCGAAGAAGCTGCCGAAGAACCGGTGGCATTCGAGGTCCATGTTCCGCTGGGGCTGCCCCCGTTGCCGATCCCGGAGGACAATCCGATGACGGCCGAGAAGGTCGAATTGGGCAAGCTGCTGTACTTCGACACGCGGTTGAGCAAGGACGGGACCCTCTCTTGCGCAACTTGCCATGACCCGAAGATGGCCTGGGCCGAAGACACGCCGACCAGTAGCGGCATCGAAGGTCAACTCGGCGATATGAATTCGCCTACCGTGATCAATTCGGCCTACGCGACCTCGCAGTTCTGGGATGGACGCGCGGCGACGTTGGAAGAGCAGGCCTTGGGACCGATCGAAAACCCGGTCGAAATGGGGCATGACCTGGAGGCGATGATCGGTCAGTTGAACGAACTCGATGGCTACCGAGAGCACTTTCAGAAGGTGTTTGGTACCGATGTTACCAGAGACGGCATTGCCAAGGCGATCGCTGCGTTCGAGCGCACGGTGCTGAGCGGCAATT
>SKVE01000241.1 GCA_007129635.1 Planctomycetaceae bacterium | reverse complement strand
TCCGACTTCCATCGGTGATGATTTTGCGAACGAACCGGGCGGCCTGCGTCACGATCGAAATAAAGCGTCCCGGAATCCTGGTGCGATGTGGGCGGTGCGGATTCGTCGAACAGTCCGGCGTCGCTTTCGTCGCGTTGGAGGCTCGTCGTGCGATCGATCCGATCCACCTCGCGACCCTGCTCGATGACCGTGCCTCGGTACTCGAAGCGGTCGATCAGCGTGATCTGTCCCAGCGGCGTTTGCAGGGTCCGCACCTCCTGCCAGCGATCACCGGACACCACTGGCTGGTCCGGCAACGGCCCCAACGCCTGGCGCAACATCTGCCGCATGCCATCACGGGTCAAAAGGTCCTTCCACCGCGCGGCCGTGGGCATCTCGGCCAGCAGACGGACCGTTTCGGCGTCCCGTTGAACATCCTGGATTTGGCCGTGAGGGTCCAGTACGATCGTGAGACGGCTGCCGATCAAGGGTCGAAGAGCATCGGCCAACTCACGCAACTCCGGTGGTGGAGGATCCGGCGAGGCGGTATCGAAGTTCCAGGTGTAGCCATCGGCCTCGGTCGACCGAAGAATGAGCCTTTTGATTCTCTGTTCGATGGCGATCTTGCCCGGATCGTCGGCACCTGCCAGCCGCCAGTGCAATTCCATCGCGGTCAGCATGGACATGGCCGACGGTTTCTGGTCCGACTGTATCTCGGTCCGCATCCGATGGATCATGCGCACTCGCAGTATCCCCTGCTCCTCGGCACGCCATGCGATCGTCTTCCCGCCCGATTGGGCAGCCGAGATCGCGACGAGCCCCGCCCAACAGGAGACCGTCATAGCCAGTGACAGCAAGATCAATCGACCCCAACGTTGCATAGAACTCCCTTGTGGGACGGATTGCCGACAGAGTAGCTACATCAGCTCCAGCGTCACCAACTCGCGATGCTCGTCAGCGTTCTGCTGTAGCACCGCTTCAACGCACGAGAAGAAATTGGTGAGGCACTTGACCCGCAGGCGGTAGAACACCATCGTGCCCCGTTTTTCGTCGATCACCAACCCAGCATTTTTCAATTGGCTAAGATGCCTCGAAACGGTCGACATGTCCGTGCCCACCAGTTCGGTGAGATCACAAACACAACGCTCACCATGCTCGGATAATTCGTCCAGAATAATCAGGCGAGTTGGATGAGCCATCGCTTTGATCACTTTAGCCCGAGCTTCGAATTTTGCCAAATGTTGACGTCTTATCATTTACTATGCCCTCATAGTGCCATCATTTGTAACATTAGCCAATTCTGCAATCAATGTCAATCCAGAAATCAAAAGTGCGACGGAGCGCCATCAAAGACAAGACGCAACTGCAAGAAACCCGGATGTCAACCTGGGGGGGAAATAAATGTAACTCCCTATGCAGAAATAACTTAGCGATTTGTCAGTGAATTGCGGCACACGATCTGCAGCCAACATATCCTATGTACCGCCAATATATCAAGCGGCGGATGGAAAGAGAATTTGGATCTTTGCAGAAAAAAGGAGCAATGGTCATGCGTCGAATTTCGATGATTCTGGTAGTTTTTGCTGGCTTGCTGGTGACGGCCAGCGTGGCTTTTGCACATCCGAGGGGGCCTGTTGGTTATGGACCGGTGCCTCGACACGTACCCCATGCGGTTTATCGCCATGGCTACTTGCCTCATGTTCACCACGGGCATCACCACGGGCATCACCACCGGCATTACCGTCCGCCGGTACGGTATCCGAGTTGGGGACCGGCCTGTGTTCCCCATCATCACCGCCACCACTTTGGTTCTAGGGGGAGCGGTTTCTCGATCTATCTGGGATTCTAAGCCCGCGATTGGGTGATCACGGACCGATTTGTCCAGCAGCCATCTTCCGCGCAACCATGCCGGAACGATGGCTGTTTTGATTTCCATGAGCGTTTTTTCCCTTCATCGGGCTCAGCCGGGGGGTAGAATCCAAAAAGGGTTCCTGGATACTGTTGCTCATGAGAATCACCTCCATTCCCCACATCTACCGCAATTTCCGCCGTTGGACGGAGATCATCTCGGTGCTAAGCCGGTACGGTCTGGCAGATTGGATCAGCCGGCTGAATATCGACTTTGTCAAAGACCACCTGAAGGATCGGGATGGCGAAGCGCTTGCTCGTCACTCGACGGAAAAGCGAATTCGTCTGGCGCTGACCGACCTGGGGCCTACGTTCATCAAGTTAGGTCAACTGATGAGCACGCGGCCGGACGTCGTGGGCAACAAGTTGGCTGCGGAGCTGTCTCGGCTACAGGCCGACGTGCCCGCTGACCCTCCGGATGTGGTCCGTACGGTGATCGAGGCCGAGTTGGGCCAATCGATCGAGGATTTGTTCGCGGAGTTTGATGACGTGGCGATCGCATCGGCATCGATCGGCCAGGTGCATCGCGCGCGATTGAAGACGGGCGAATTGGCGGTGGTCAAGGTCCAGCACGCGGACATCGAAGAGACCGTCCGCGAGGACCTGGATGTGTTGGCTGGCCTGGCGTTGCTGGCAGAGCGGGTACCGGAGTTTGCTGCTTATCGCCCAACATCGACCGTAGCGGAGATGGGGCGGATTCTACGCCGCGAGCTGGATTTCGGTCGCGAGGAACGCAATCTTCAGTTGTTCCTGACTCGATTTGCCGACAATCCCACAATCCGCATTCCGACGCCCTACACCGATCTTTGTACGGCTCGCGTGTTGACAATGGAGCGAATCGACGGGATCAAGCTGACCGAATCGACGCGTCTACTCGCCGAAGGGTTTGACATGGAAGAACTCGCGCGTCGCGGTGCCCGCCTGTATCTGGACATGATCTTCACCGATGGTTTCTACCATGCGGACCCGCACCCGGGAAACATTGTCCTGCTGCCGGGAAATCGGATCGGCTTGCTGGATTTTGGGATGGTCGGTCGGGTCGAGGAGGGGTTGCGCGAGAGCATCGAAGGCGTGTTGCTGGCCATCACGCATCGCGATGTGGTCCTGCTGACTTCGTTGATCAAGCGGATCGGCGAAGTACCGCCGGAACTGGACGAGCGATCTTTATCGGTCGATTTGGCCGAATTCGTGGGCGATTACGCGAATCAGCCGCTGGACCAGTTCGATCTGAGTGGGGCCTTAGGCGATATGACCGAGATCATCCACCGTTATCAGATCAAGCTGCCTCCGCAGGCGGCCCTGTTGTTGAAGACGCTGGTGACCTTGGAGGGAACGACCAAGCTGTTGAGTCCGGAGATCAGCCTGTTGGATCTGTTGCAACCTCTGCATCGACGGATCATCTTGCGACGGATTTCGCCGAAACGCCAGATCCGTAAGCTGTTGCGGCTGTTCATGGACGTCGAACATCTGGCTGAGATCCTTCCCAGACGTTTGACCGATATCCTGGACCAGGTTCAGGCCGGCAAGTTCGACGTGCATCTGGACCATCGCGGCCTGGAACCGTCGGTCAATCGTTTGGTGATGGGCTTGTTGACCAGCGCGCTGCTGATCAGCTCGACCGTGCTGCTCAGCAGCGAAGTGCCGCCGCTGCTGTTCC
>SKVE01000907.1 GCA_007129635.1 Planctomycetaceae bacterium | reverse complement strand
CTCCCAGGGATGCTGCATCGCACTGACTTTGCTGCGCGATCTCCAGCATATGCAACGCATAGCTGGGAGTACAAAACAATACGTTCGCGCCGGTCGATTGGATCAGTTCCAAGCGAGCAAGCGTACTGAGGCCTCCACCGGGTATCGCGAGCACACCGCGAGCCACCACCGCATCGAAAGCACTCCAAAACCCGATGAATGGGCCGAAAGAAAACGCCAACAGAGCCCGGTCGCCGGTATCCAATTCCGCGACGTCCAACACGTACTGCCACATGTCAGTCCAGCCTTGCCAGTCCGCAGCCGTATCCGGCACGACCATCGGGCGACCTCGCGTACCGGAGGTGCGATGGAATCGCGAATACCGATCCAAGGTCCACGTCAGATTCGCAGCCAGGTCTCCCTGATGGGGCGTCGCTAATTCGTCCTTGAACGTGTACGGCAACGAGCAAAGCTGATCCAATGACTCGAGCGGCAAGTGTACGTCCGCCAATTTATCAGCGTAGAACCTGTTGTCGGGCAGGATCTGCTGCAGCATGGTGTTCAGCCGGTCCAGTTGATGACCGGCCAACTGCTCGGCATCCATCTGCTCGAATTGGCGTCGCTGCTGATAAGTCGTTTGGTACATGCGGGCATCCGCTTTCTAGTGGTCCGACTTCGCCCGTTGGACGACGGATTCCAGGTCGGCCATCCCTTGGTCCAGCGGTTCGCGAACCGCTTCGTAGTCCACCGGCTGGCCTCCGTGAATCGCCTTGTCCACTTCGCCATACGCCTCGAACATCTTATCGATCGCTGCCTGGGCGGTCGCCTTGTCATCCGCGTCCAACCCGACATGATCGACCAACTGCTTCAAGCTCTCCAGTAGATGCCCCACCTGATGGATGGGATCATGAGCCGTATCGATGTCATCCTCGCCCAACGCATCACGAATCGTCTCGTAGTGTCCTCGCAACGTCGACACGCCCTCGGCGAAATTCTCCACTTCCTGATCGTGGTGGTCAGCTATCAGCGCAGGCGATTCCGGGCTGGAACCGCAACCGGTGACCCCCAGCATTACCAGACCGACGATCAGCCCATAGCAAAGCGGCGAACTGACAAACTTCGCGTAGCAATTTCTTTGGCTCATTGTTGATTTTCTCCTTTTTTCGATTGAGTTGACCCAAGCTTCCAAAATGTCTAAGCTGTCATCTTATGCAATCCAGTTGCATCAAGGAAGTGGGCTGACACCGCGAGAGACGCCGCGTGAACCGAACCGAACCAAGCGGTTGCTCGTACGGTCGATGAGGAGGAATATCTCGTATGAACGTTTACCAAAAAACTTTGTTGGCAGGAGTCATGGGCACCTTGCTGGCCACGCAGACCGGCTGTCAAGGCTCCCTGGGTACGGATATGCCGCAAGCCGGAACGGCTCCGCGATTTGCCCTATTGGAGCAGGAGCCTTCCGGATCGAGAGGGGTTTTGGAAGTCAGGTCCGATTTGGAGGACCGTGAGACGCCTGATCAGTGGTCCGAGATTGTCTTGGTCGGCCGCATCGGCAGCATCGAGGGAGAAACTTGGGATCCAAATCGTGCGGCGTTCGTCGTGGTGGACCGATCGTACGTCGAACCGGCCCAGACGCATGATTCTCCGCAGCACGACGCCGACAATTGCCCGTTTTGCCGCGCCAACCGGAAAAAGGCATTTGCCAGCAGCGCACTGGTAGAAATCCTGGATGCGGATGGCCAGATCCCCGCGATGCACGCGGGGCGACTGCTGGGGGTCGACGAGGGGCAAACGGTCGTGTTGCAGGGTCAGGGACGCATCGATGCGTTGGGGAATTTGGCGGTACGCGCCACGGGCGTCTACCTGCCGGGAGAAGGAGCCGGAAATTGAGTCTGTGGCGCATCGCTTGGCGGAGCATCCAGCAACGCGCGTTGGCTTCGTCGCTGACCGCGTTTTCCATGGCGTTGGGGGTCATGTTGCTGGTGTCGGTGCTGTCGATTCATGGCGTCATCGAACGTTCGTTTCAGACCAATGCCAGCCTGGGCTACAACATGATCCTGGGCGCCAAGGGTGGCAAGCTGCAGTTGACGCTGAACACGGTGTACTATCTGAGCCAGCCGATCGAGAATCTGCCCTACGACTTCTACATGGAGTTTTTACCGGCCGAGCGGCGTGACCGGGAATCGAAGCATGCACTCTTTCCGCCGGAATCCAGCCGAGACGGAAAGTACGCGGCGTTCGTCGATCTGGCGATCCCCGTCTGTCTGGGCGACTATTTCGGGCATTTCCGAGTGGTGGGCACCACGCCGGAGATGTTCGAGCAGCTTCGATTCGGGCCAGCAGCCGACCGCCGTTACGAGTTTTCCGCCGGCCGAAACTTCCGTGTGCATAGCCCCGAAAACGGGTTCTTCGAAGCGGTGGTCGGGGCGACGGTGGCGCGCGAGATGAACGTCAAGCTGGAGGATCGCATCGCCACGACGCACGGTGACCCGGAAGGGTTCGGGCATGGCGAGCATTTCACGGTCGTGGGCATCCTGGCTCCTTCCGGAACGCCGCAGGATCGAGCCGTGTTCGTGAATATGGAAGGCTTCTTCCTGATGGAAGGCCATGCCAAGCCGCTGGATCAGGTGCCGCTTAGCGAAACGCTTGACGAGACGTTCGATATCCCCCCGTCGTCCCAGGCCGGATGGTCCGGGGCCAGATTGACTCGCGAAGAACAATTGGCGTTGGAACCTCTGCCGCTGGAGCAGCGCGAAGTCACGGCGATCCTGATCCGGACGATCAGCCCGATCGTCGGTCCGGGACTGTCCAGCGAAATCAACGAAGGCCCCATCGCCCAGGCCGTGATGCCGGTGCGTGAGATCTACCAGCTATTCAATCTGTTCGTCCGACCAGCCCAGATGCTGCTGTTGTTGATGAGCGCTCTGATTTGCATTGTGTCGGGGGTCAGCATCCTGGTCAGCATCTACAACTCGATGTCCGAGCGTCGACATGAGATCGCCGTCATGCGAGCTTTGGGCGCCGAACGGCAGACGGTGATGACGGTGATCCTGTGCGAATCGATGATCCTGAGCGTCGGAGGCGGCTTGATCGGCTGGGTATTGGGACACGCGTTGAACTCCGCGATCAGTCCGTTGGTCGAGGCGCGAACGGGCGTATCGATCGGCTTCTTCGACTTTGCACCGGGCGTGGACGTAAGCTGGATCTGGGGCGCCACGGGCGGAAACGGCCTGGAGGTGTCGACCGAATTGTTGCTGATCCCCGGCCTGTTGTTGTTGGCCGTACTGGTGGGGATTTTTCCGGCGCTGACCGCCTATCGAGCCGACGTCGCCGCTTCGCTGGGACAGTAGTTCGGTCTCCTCAGCGATCTGCACGACGGCCGAATCGCCAGCGAGCTGAACTTTCCACTGTTGTTTTTCCGCCGTATCCGCCGCAGACTCCGCAGCCAAACTGCCGCACAGGATCAAAGCAGATCCCACCGGTCAAAGCACGCGATTGAACATGAATGCCCCCTCTTTTGACGAAGCCTAGGCAAGGATGTCTTGGACGATGTGGCCGAAGACGTCGGT
>SKVE01000618.1 GCA_007129635.1 Planctomycetaceae bacterium | reverse complement strand
GACGACCGCTGGCGGTACGCGTCCGGCCATGGAATCCTTAAAAGTACTCCCCAAGAATACGCTTGTCCAGTGCCTGTTGCCCTTCGCATCACTCGGTGCGTCGGCCGAGAAAAACGAGCGACGGACATTTATTCGCCGAGCGTGCTTTTGCGCCGCAGGATATGGTGGTAATGCTGGGCGAAGCGGTGCGCTTCGTCGCGGACATATTGCAACAACCGCAGCGCAAACGCATGGCGACTCAGACGCAGCGGTTCGGTGCGGCCGGGCAGAAAGATTTCTTCATCACGCTTTGCCAGCGCGACAAGCGCCGGGGGCTGGATACCGAGTTCATCAAAAGCGGAGATTGCGGCCTTCAATTGGCCCTTACCGCCATCGATCAGCAGCAGATCGGGAAACACCTGGGCCTCGTCGCTCATCCGCCGAAACCGCCGAGCGACGACCTCGTAGATGCTGCGATAGTCGTCGATGCCCGCGACTTCGCGGATCTTGTACCGGCGATAACCCGGTTTGAAGGGCAGGCCGTCGATAAATTGGACCAGGCTGGCCACGGTTTCCCCGCCTGCTAGATGAGCGATGTCGACGCCCTCCAGCGTGCGCGGAGTCTGACGGAGCTTCAGGACCTTGCGTAGTCCCGCCAGCCCTCTTTGCGGATCGACATAGAAGACTTCGGGTTGTGCGTGCGTTTCCAGTTCACCACGATCATCCAGTGTTTCCAGCATGTGGATCTCGTCGCGCAGCGTGGCGGCCCGTTCGAACTGCAAGGATTTCGAGGCTTCCAGCATCTCGGATCGCATCTGCTTCAACAGCGACGAGCGTTTTCCATCCAGGAACATCTGCAACCGTTTGATGTCGCGTCGATAATCTTCCTTGCTGACGCGCAGGTTACAGGGCGCGGTACACTGCTGGATGCTGGCCAGCAGACAAGGACGAAACCACTTCCAGCGTTCGTCCCCCTCGACGATATCCAGGCTGCAGGTGCGGAATTTGAAGATTCTTTGCAGGACCTGGATCGCGCCTCGCAATGCCCCCACGTTCGCAAAGGGTCCGTACAGCTTGACTCCGCGATCTCTGGGTTCCCGAGTCACTTCGACGCGCGGGAAGTCTTCGCGCGTGGTGATCATCAGGTAGGGGAAGGTCTTGTCGTCCTTCAATTCCTTGTTATGTTTTGGCTGGACATCCTTGATCAGCCTGGCCTCCATCAGCAGCGCGTCGACCTCGCTTTCGCATTCGACGTAGTCGATATCAGCGATCTCCACCACCCAATTGGTCCGCGCGTCCTCGGCGGCGCCTTTGAGAAAGTAGCTGCTGGCACGAGCGCGCAGATTCTTCGCCTTGCCGACATAGATCACACGAGCCGCGGCGTCCTTCATCAAGTAAACACCGGGCTTCTGCGGAAACAGCTTGACCTTGGCCGCCGCCTGCTGGAAGCCGGACCCGACGGTCGCCATTTCGTCACTCATGACCCGACGCTCGTTGGATTGTTTTTCGCAGGACGTGCCTCAATCAAAAATACCAGCGCCGAAACTATCTCGATCATCGGATTGGCCCGCGCTGGGCGAAGCGGATGGACGAGCCGTTGAATGAGGCGGCGGTGGAGTCGATTCGGCGGGTTGAATGTGTCGAGATACCCCCATGCCCGGTGCCGATCTACGGGATACCGGTTCTTCAAAACGATCAAAATCGTCCTCGTCGTCCTCCCCGTACGAATCGTCGTACCGCGAGGTATAGCCAGGCTGCTGCGATCGTCGTACTTCTTCCTCGTATGCCGCGATCACCCGTTCCTGGATCACCTCGCGGCATTCGGAATTGATCGGATGAGCGATATCGGCATACAACTTGACGCGTCCCTCGACGTCGCGGACCGTACGGTTTTCATCCAAACGCTTTCCACATTGGTTGCAATAGAAAGCTCGAAGATGGTTCTTCGCTCCACAATGCGGGCAATGACCAGTCAGTTTTCGGCTGGGCATCGCCACAAAGGGTCCGTTGGTACCCTCGATGATCTTCAAGTCCCGGACGACAAAGCAATCGTCAAAGGTGATCGAACAAAATGCCCGTAACCGATCATCCGAATTTTCCATGAGCTTGATGCGAACCTCGGTGATCTTCATGACGCTTCTCCTTCAAGCCACCCGTCTCCGGCAAGGCCCGATTCCCTGGGTGGCCGTGACGAAAACCGCTCCCAGATCCGCCGAACGCAACCGACCGGCCAAACGCCGCGCATGGCCTGCGTGACGGCAGATCCCGAAATAACTGCTACCACTTCCACTCATCTGATGTCCCAAACAATCCATGCTGCCGAACACGGATGCCAACCGCCCGATCCAAGGCGATTGACGCTCGGCCGCAAGCTGCAATCGGTTAAACAGTTGCCGAGCCACTCCTACCAGATCATCGCGAGCGGCCGCTTCGCATAACCCGACCGCAGAACGCTGGCCACCAGCCACCCGGGCGAAACGATCGGACGCTGACTCCTGATCGCTGACGGCCAGTGGTGAGGTTGCTGCGCGGCACTCTTGATACACCCGAGCCGTCGACAGCCCCGTCGGCGGGCGGACGATGACCAGCCACCAACCCCGAAAACCGCCGACCGTCTCGACCTGCTCTCCGCGACCTCGGCACACAGCGGCGGTGCCACGCAGGAAGAAGGGCACATCGCTTCCCACCATCGCAGCAATCTCCGATAACCGCTCGACAGACCACGTTAGCCGCCAAAGTCGATTGGCCGCCATCAACGCGGCCGCCGCATCGCTGGAGGCCCCCCCCAACCCCGCCGACGAAGGGATGCGTTTCAGGATCTCGATTTCCATCCCCAACTCGGTCCCCGAGGCATCTTTGAGAAGACGCAGAGCCCGAAAAACTAAGTTCCCCTCACCCTCGGGTAACTCATCCCAAACCCGGCCACTGGCACCGCTACGAGCTGCACGAGTCGCTTGCAGCCCGTGAGTCCAACGACACGTCACGCGGAGATCGCCATCCTGCCGAAGCAGACAACGCAAGGAATCAGACAGATCAAGAGGCACCATCAGCGTCTCGATCTCGTGAAAGCCATCCTCACGCCGCCGTAACACCTCTAAAAACAGGTTTACCTTGGCTGGGGCTCGAACTTCGATCAACGCATCTCGGTGTCCAATCTGCATGTCCGACGCTGGTGTCCAGTACCGCAATCACTCGTCCTTCGCAATCCGTGCGATGTTTTGATAAGAAAAATAGACGATTCTTCATTGGTAGATTGTACGAAAAGACTGCTAGCGGTCAAGTTCATTCCAGAGAGGTTCGCCGATGGAAACTCGGAAACTCTGTCACTCCGGGATATCTGGGGAGAGTGCGTTGTCCTGGAGTTTGATCTGGACCGTCATACTGCCCTGATTGTCCGCCAGGCCGGCCGCCGACTCGTTGATTTTCAAGAACAGAGTACCACTGGAGGTCGGGGTCCAGGCTCGGGACAGTCCGACCGGTTTGGGGCGAGTCAACGGGGACAGTTCGGTGAGCGGTTGGGATTCGTCCCGAACGGCACCGACCAGCAGGCCCAACGGCTGGCCTTGATGGT
>SKVE01000323.1 GCA_007129635.1 Planctomycetaceae bacterium | reverse complement strand
TACGCCGCGGCCATGCATCTGGGCTACGGCCTGGGCTACTGGGCCGCCTGGATCGCCACGATCCGCTCGCCGCGCAGTCCCGCCGCGCCGGATTGACAAGTCTCGAAAGTGCTTAGACCGGCAAATGAGTTAGTGTCGCGTTTTGCCGAGGGGGTCGGGAGTCGTTTTCGGATAGAGCGTGTTCCGTATGGTTGGTCGATGCCCGAAAACGACTCCCGACCCCGTTCGCGTTGCGTGCCACCCAAACAAATCCGACGCATATTGTTTGGTCGATCCTTGATCCTCGGACCCGTCTGTTGTCGCTGCGGACGGTTCGCAAAGACGTCGAGCGATTGCTCGTCCGTGTGGCGTCCACGAAGATGGTGAAAGGGAAATGTCGCCCGAGGACGCTTGATGATGATTCTAGGGATCCGCGCTCCACCGGTTGTCAGCAGGCCGAAGGTGGATATAAATCGGATCATGCTGTTTTTCTACGCCGCGAATTCCGTTGGCCAGCATCGTTGGACGGTTGCACAAGGAGAACTATGGTGAACGTCTTGGGACAAGCATCGGATATCGGCACTTTATTCCGGAACGTGGCCGCCTCGGCTGGTGATCGTGTCTGCGTGTACGATCAACAGAAACTGTCCTTTGCCGAATTGGACCAGCGGTCCGATAGCGTCGCCGCAGCACTAGCAGCCGCCGGAATCCAGCCGGGTGATCGAGTCGAGCTCTTGTGTCCCAACGGTGCTGATTTTGTCACCGCGTACTTGGGCATCCTCAAGAGCGGGGCAACCGTGGTACCGCTGAATCTGTTACTCAATCCCCGGGAGATGGCTTATATCCTGTCCGATAGCGGCGCCCGCGGGCTGATCCATCACGCGGCTTTTGACCAGGCGGCGGATCAAGCCACCCAAGGCCTCGACTTCCAGGTCCGCGTTCGCATGGGCGACGATGCGATGCCTGGCATGATTCGCTTTTCCGATCTCTGGCAGCAGACCTCCGATCCCATCCCCGCGCCGGATCTGGATGTGCATCAAGCGGTCGCGGTGATCCTTTACACGTCGGGCACCACTGGGCGGCCGAAGGGCGCGATGCTGACGCACGCCAACCTGATCGCCAATGCGGCGAGTGTGATCGAGGTGATGGAGATCACGGCCGACGACCGGATGTTGGTGGTGCTGCCCATGTTCCACGCGTTCGCCGGAACAGCAGGCTTGCTGACCTCGTTGCTGTCCGGCTGCGGTATCGTCTCGGTGCCTCGTTTCGAGCCGCGACTGGTCAGCCAGGCGATCGCCGATCATGGGGGCACGATCTTTCTGGGTGTGCCCAGCATGTACGCCGTGCTGTTGCGGCTGGACGAAGCTGCGATCGCGCAATGGCGGACGATTCGTTTGGGGGTCAGCGGCGGCGCTGCGATGCCGCTGGCGGTCATGGCCGCTTTCGAAGATCGGTTCGCCCTCCCGGTGGTCGAAGGAGATGGTCCTACCGAATGTGGCCCTGTGACCTGTGTCAACCCTCCCCAGGGGCTGCGCAAGCCGGGCTCGGTCGGTCCTCCGGTGCCCGGCGTCCAAATGAAGATCCTGGACGAGCAGGGCCAGCCGGTACCGGACGGCACGATGGGCGAAGTCTGCGTGCGAGGCCCCAGCGTGATGAAGGGATACTTCAACCAGCCCGAAGCGACTCGTCAGGCATTCTTTGGGGAATGGTTTCGCACCGGGGATCTGGGCACTCGTGATGCCGACGGATACTTCTACCTGGTCGATCGTTTGAAAGACTTGATCATCGTCAATGGGATGAACGTGTACCCTCGAGCGGTCGAGGAGGTGCTGTACCAGCACGTGTGGGTCGCCGAGGCGGCGGTGGTGGGCGATCCGGACCCACGTCACGGCGAGGTGCCTGTCGCCCACGTGGTCCTGAAGCCGGAGGCCGCAGCAGAAGCGGATCAGGCTCCGGAACGATTGCGCCAGTGGTGCCGTGAGCGATTGGGGCGGCACGAGATTCCACGCCGCTTTCATTTGCAGCCGGCGTTGCCCAAGAACGCGGCGGGAAAAATTCTCAAGCGAGAATTGCGGCGAACGGGCGAACACGAACGCGGCGTCATCGCGCCCCCCAACGCCTCGGAATCCGAATCGCCGTAATCACCGTCACGGTTCGGCAATGCAGATCAAATGGTCGTGGGTGCGCAGGAACAGTTGGTCGCCGACGATGGCGGGCGAGGCATCGATGGGCTGATCCAAGCGATTGGTCGCCAGCACTTCCAACGTTGCCTTGTTCTCGACGACCAACGTAGTGCCTTCTCGGCTGGTGAAATAGATCCGGCCGTTGGCTGCGACCGGCGAGGCGTACATGTTTTGCAAGCCCGGCATGCGGACATTGCCGGCCAGGGTCTTTCCGGTCGCAGGATCGACACTTGTCAGGATCGCCGAGTTCGATTTGGTGAAGTACAGCAAATCCCCGTACAGGATGGGCGAAGGCACGTAGGGCGTATCCCGAGTCAGCCGCCAGACCACTTGCTGGCGATCGTTGGTGACGTCGCCTTGGGAATCCAACCGTACCGCGACGGCCGCGTTGCCGCCGTGACCGCTCATGCAGATCACCAGATCTTCATGAATCACGGGCATGGGGATCACGTTGGTGGTCAGTCCGCCACATTCCCAAACGATCTCACCCGTTTCCAGGTCATAGCTGGTGATCCGTCGGGTGGCCGGGACGATCAACTGCTGACGGTCCTGGTACGAGACGACGCGCGGCGTGACCCAACTGGTGACCTCGTCGCGCTCTGCACGCCAGCGGGTTTGGCCGGTCGCGGGGTCCAGTACCACCAGGAACGATTCGCCTTCGTGGTCCCAATTGACGATCAGCGCGTCGTCGTGGATGACCGGCGACGTCCCCTCGCCCCACCCGCGACGCGTGATCATGTTGCCCAGGTCGCGTTTCCACAGCAGATTCCCGTCCAGGTCGTAACAGAACAAGCCTCGCGAACCGAACGACACAAACAGACGCTGGCCATCGGTTGTGGGCGATGCGGATGCGTAGGTATTGGTCCCATGTCGGCCTTCGTGCGGCAGGTCTTCGCATGCGATCTGTTGCCACACGATTCGACCTGTCTCGCGATCCAGGCAATCGATGCGAAACTGGTAAAAGTTCGTAGGTCGTCGCGTCATGTAGCCGCCGGGCGGTTCTTGCGCGGGCGGGTCCAGTCGATCGACTTGCCGCGAGGTGACTTGGGCGCTGACCAAAAAGATCTGGTCACCCCAAATGATCGGCGTCGCATGCCCCTCGCCTGCCACCGGGACTTGCCATTTGATATTCGTCTGCCGATCCCAGCTTATCGGCGGTGCTCCGTGCGGCGCCGTCCCGTCGGCCAACGGCCCTCGCCATTGATGCCATTGATGCAGCCGTTGACTGGAGAAGTCCTCGGCTTGGCCGATGGCCGAGATCAAACAGAAGGTGAAGCACAGGCATACTCGTGTCATCGAAATCATCCTCGAAGAATTGAAAACAAATAATCGGGCCATCCTCAATCACCTCGCTGCGCGGCCAGCAACGGCGCACGCAACGTAGTGCG
>SKVE01000799.1 GCA_007129635.1 Planctomycetaceae bacterium | reverse complement strand
CCAAGCCGACGCTGACATTGTCCCGGCTGCGATCGATGTTAACGCCCAGTCGAATGAGCATCGATTCACCGATCCGTGTGATGCTGACGCTCTGTCCCAGGTTCCAGTCTTCGGTCAGATCGTAAGCTCCGCCCGCATTCACGATCCACTTCTCGCTCATGCGATAGTTCAGCGAGGCCATGATGCGGTCGCTGTTGATCGGCCCGTGGATCGACCGGTACCCGACGTACAGACTGCCTCGCAGCGGGCGACCAAGCATGCTGCCGACGGAAAAAGTGCGCAGCCCGTCGGCAAATAAATCAGCAAAACCATCGGACAGCAGGGTCAGACGATCGCCCAAATGCCAGCGAAAGTCGTAGTTCAACAAACCGAAAGGTTCGCCGAAATTGTCACGATCCTCGTCCGGAAAGAAGGCACCTTCCATGTCCAGGACGATCCAGTCCACGATCCGTTCGCCACCTGGAAACCCTCGTTTCGTTTGCCAGCGTTGGCGGATTCCGGCTTTCAGCATGGTCAGATCGTTCGCGATCTCGGTGCTTGGCGAGGCGACCCAGCGCTGCATGCCGGTGCGCAGGGCGTAATAACGAGCGTCAAATTCCTGAGGCAGGATTCCGCCGTAGATGTCGTCGATGAACCGTCGCTGGAAGTGTTGCGTAGCGTTGTCATCTAGCGGGTCGTAAAGTGCGAAACGCGACACATCCTCCGACGATCCGCCCCAGAAGAAATCGGCATCCAGCGTGACCTTATGAGCGATTCCGTTGACATTCCACAACAGACTCTGCACGCCAGGATTGACGCTCCAGAACGGCAAGCTGCCTCGAATGCCGGCCTGACCATACGCTCGTTGGACTTCCTCCCCATCGCGATCCTCACCCCAATAGGCCAATTCGCCGGATGCGTACGGGACCACCCGCATCGGTCCTAGCGACACCGGCAGACCAAGCTCTTGTCGCGTGGCGGCGCGCAGCCCACGGCGTTGATCGAACGGGTTACCGAACAAATCCTCTTCCCAAGGCAACACGGCCTGCGGCGGTTCGGAACCGGCCGGAGGCAATTCCGCCGTGCGTAACTGGCCGTAACCCACGTGCGTATGCGCCATCCAAGTGAAGACGTCCAACGGTGCTACGCCCAATGCGAAATGGTCCGCGCGCGGCAGCCACTCGGTCTGCGAGAAGAAGTCGTTCAATCGTACGTCGCCTTGGACGCTCCAAGTGTGGCTGCCCCAGTATTGCTTCAACTCGATGCTCGTGATCTCGTCCGGCGCTTGCTCCCATTGCGAAAGATAGTACTGTTCCAGAAAGTTGCGGTCGCTGATCCAACTGGCCTGGCCGGTAAACTGAAAGCCTTGCGGCAGTTCATGACGATGCTGCCAAAACAATCGGCCTCGGTCCTTTCCTCCCGGATCGACCGCTCGCCGCTCCAGTCCCAAGTTATCCAGCCCCGAATCGTGGATGCCCCATGCCTCGAAATCACCTCGCACTGGACCGGGCAGGTTAAAGAATCCGAATCGGTCGTAGCGGAAGTCCGTACCCACCGCGAACCCGCGGTCGCTCAGCCAATTTGGTGAAAAGGTCCACTGCGTCCCGCTGGGAGCATTGCGGATGCCCAAAACCTGGTAAACGTCGAAATCCGGGTAGATCTGAAAGCCAAAGACGCTGTCGTTACGAATCCGCAGGCTGTCCAAGTAAAAGGACGGTTTTTCCAGATTGGTCGCCATCACAGGCCAATACAGCAGTGGAATTCCAGCGACGTAGACCAGATTGTTGCGGCTGGTCGCCAGATACTCGTGCTCGATGGCCGGGTCGCCCGTCTCGGGATCGATCGTCACGACGCCCGTGATCGGGTCGATCAACGGTCGCTGACGATCCTGAAAATCGACCGTCTCTGCTTGGAGCCAGTAGCGGGGAACGCCCAGTCGGCTGGAGGTGACTGCGGCACCGAAGGCTCGGAAATTCTGGGCATCGATCTGCTGAAGCACGTCGGCCTTTAGCCGCACCAATCCGGAATATCCTGGTGCCGGGGTGAGGATCTCTGCATTGAGCACCATGCCGGACCGGCGAGGCACATTGTAGTACATCCGGTCAGCGTAGATGACCCGGTCGCCCTCGCGGAAGACGATGTTGCCTTCGATATAGAACTCAAGCGGCGCGTCCCTGGGTTGTAGCCTTTGTCCGGTGGTTTCCCCCGACAGATCGAGTGCATCCAGGGTCGAAGTCCAGATGACGATCCGGTCGGCTTCGATGTCGAGTTTATCGCCGATCAATCCCGAGACATTCTCGATGCCCTCGACGATCACGTTCACCCCTGAGGTCACGATCGCGACCGTTTCGCGGCCGTCCGGACTGGGAAACACCTGGCCCTGCATCCGCACGTTCCCGCGAGATCGGATCAGGATTCGACGTGCGGTCGGCTGTGCGTTGCTCGGGCTGGAACCGCCCAAGGTCGGCGTTCCGGGAATCGAGGTGGTGGGCATCCCCGGCGCGGGGACGGTTGCGGGCGGACCTGGGGGCGCTGTCCATGGCTGAGTCGATGCGGGGGGCGTCTGCGGCCAGGTGGGGGGCGGAGTGAATTGGGCCGGGCGCACGTCGGGATCAGAGCCCGCCGGTTCCAAAGCCAAGGCGTTCGAAGGCCTTTCCGAACTAGCAGGCCGGTCGGTCGATCCCGGAGCGAATTGAGCGCGAACTCCCAGTTCCCGGCTGAGCGCATCCCAGGCCGCGCGACCACGCTGATACAACGCCGGAGTGCTCTCGGGAACGAAGCCTGTGACCGACGATTCGATGTTGATGTGGATGTCCGTCGAAGTGTAGAAACGACCAAACCACTGCTGATCGTGCATCGCCGCCAATGGTCGACTCGATTCCGACGATTGCTCATCCCGACGACGGGCCTGGACAACCACATCATCTTCCAAATAGACCAGCACCCGGCTGTCCTGCTCGGCCAACGGTCCGGTTCGCAGGACCCACAACACGGCGTTCTCAGCACTCGCGGCCAATCGATCCTGAACGATCTGACAATTGCCGCGTAGCATCCAGACCTCGTAGCCGCCCTCTGTCCATCGATTGGCTCGGTCGGCACGGATGTGAATCGATGCGTTGGGGGAAGGTTCCGGCAGAACCACCTCGCCGCGAACCACAGGCACACCGCTGCCGACGCCCCACGCCGCCAGCAACCAGGCGGCTAGAGCCCAAGCGATGCACCGAACCGGCGCAGCGCAACGAAAGCATCGAGATTTCTGGCCAAATCGAGCACTCAGAGCCAGGGCATCCTTGCCAATTTCGAGATCGACCGATTGGAACACGCGGCATTCAGCCGCTCCAGCAGAAGAGATCTTCAGGGCGGCGATTATAGGAATGCCAGCTCGACACGGCAAGGTGGATTTACCAGCGCCCCATCGATCCTAACCGGCCTGTTCACCACCACTTACGATCGAGCATGCCCGACCGTTCGATCGTAAATTCTGACAAAGCCCCAGGCTGCCGCTACCGCCAGCATCGGGATCATCGGGGCCCGCATTCGCATATCGGTCCAATAGATGCAATGCACCGCTG
>SKVE01000023.1 GCA_007129635.1 Planctomycetaceae bacterium | reverse complement strand
TTCTCGTAGAAGTGGTTGGTCGAGGTGCCACCGCTGCTCAGATAGGCTTCGGCCGTGTGGTGCTCGATCGGTTGCCGGTGCGGATCGTGGATCAGTTGGCCTTTGGCGCCCCCGTAGGCGAAAACGCGGGCGATCCCGATCGCTCCGATCGCATCCAATCGATCGGCGTCCTGGACGACTTGGCCCTCCAACGACAACGGCGGTTGCTCGACGCGCGCGCCTTTGAAGGAGATCCCGCCGACGATCTGGCAGACATGGTCGACGACGGCCGCCGGGGCGCCCAGCGACTCCAGCCAGCGGCGCGCCATGGCCGGCCCGACTGTCGAATCGCCGCCGTGGGCTTTCCAATCGCCAAGGTCGTGCAACAGGGCCGCCAATTCCACCACCAACTGCTCGGCGCCCTCGGCCTGACCAATCCGTTTCGCGGTACGCCACACCCGGTAGCTGTGCCACCAGTCATGCCCACTGCCTTCGTCCGAGAGACACTCTCGTACGTGGTCCGCGGTACGTTCGATCAACTCGTTCGGCTCCATCATGCATTCTCCCGGGCCAACCAACTCGACATTCCCCTGGATCTGGGCCCGTCATTGTAAACGACCTCGTCCATCGGGCGAATTGGTTCGGCGATCACTGCAATACCCTTTCGTCGCAAATCCTGGTAAGATGCTGGAAAGCTTGCGTCGGTGACGCGCGGGCTTGATGCGCCGTTCCCAGGGAGAATCGCACCATGCCGATCCATGACTGGAGCCGAGTCGATGCCGGAACATTTCACCATTTCCACCAAGCGTGGACGATCGAAATCACGTACGCTCTGAACGGCGGTGCGCTTCCGCCTGGATTCTTCGCGATGGCCGAGCAGGCGGTGGGCGGGCCGATCCCGGATGTGATTACGTTGCAGCGGCGGGAGCGACCCGGGGAAGATTCACGGACCGGCGGCGGGACGGCGGTGGCCGAGGCACCGCCTCGGGCGGCATACGTCACGTCGGCGACGACCGATTGCTACGCCCGGCGGGCCAACCGGATCGCGATCCGGCATCGCTTGGGACACTTGGTCGCTGTGCTGGAAATCGTATCACCGGGGAACAAGAGCATCCGTCATGCACTGAGGACGTTCGTTGCGAAAGCGGAAGACCTCCTGCGCCAAGGCATCCATCTGCTGGTTGTGGATCTGTTTCCGCCCACGAGCCGTGATCCGCAAGGTATTCATAAGGCGATCTGGGATGCGATCCAGGAGGAACCGTTCGAGCTGCCGCCGGACAAACGGCTGACCGTCGCCGCCTACTCGGCCGACGACCCGCCGACCGCCTACGTCGAACCGGTGGCCGTGGGCGATCAATTGCCTTCGTTGCCGCTGTTCCTCGAACCCGGCCTGTACGTCCCCGCGCCGCTGGAGGCCACCTACCAAACGACCTGGGCCAAGTGCTCCGAAGTGATCCGGGAGTTGGTCGAGAACCCCGAAGCAGCAGGCGACTGACGCGGACGGATTTGGCAGAAAAATTGATGGCAGAAAGATGGCAGGCGGCATCGGGTAGTAACCGCTCTCTGCGTCGCCGTCCGCCAGTTCCCGAGTGTCTTAGAAATGTGCCCGGAACAGGTCAGGCCCCTTTTCTGACAGAGCCTCGTAGGGCAAAATCTGCGTTTTCTGCCGGAATGCCTGATCAACCGGCATTCGACCAGAGAATTACCTTGCGACCAGGAGGGTGACTGACGGTGCTAACTGGAAAAGAACGGCTGACAAGAGCTTTTCGTTGTGAAGCGGTGGATCGCGCGCCGTGGGTTCCGTTCGTCGGATGCCACGGGGGCGCGCTGTTGGGCCTGACGGCTACCGAGTATCTGAAATCCGAACAGCGGCTGGTCGAGGGCGTCGAAGCGGCCATCGCCCGCTACCAGCCGGACGGCATCCCGGTCGCGTTTGATCTGCAGATCGAAGCGGAAGTGCTGGGCTGCGAACTGAATTGGTCCGACGAGACGCCGCCTTCCGTCCAGGACCACCCGCTGTCCAACGGACGCCAAATCGAAGAACTTCAAGTCCCCACGCCACAGTGCGGGCGCGTCGAGATCGTCCTGGCCGCCGCCCGCGAGTTGTGCCGCCGACATCCGGAGGTGGCTTTCTACGGTTTGGTCACCGGTCCCTTCACGCTGGCGCTGCATCTGCTGGGGACCGACATTTTTATGAAGATGTTCGACGCACCGGATTACGTAAGCCGAGTGATGGCGTTCTGTCGCGATGTGTGCAACGCCATGTCCGCCTATTACCTGGACGCGGGCTGCCCGATCGTGGCCATGGTCGATCCGATGACCAGCCAGATCGGCCCGGAGCAGTTCCGTGAGTTCGTGTCCCCGTTCGCCGGTTCCGTATTCGACCACATCCGGCAGCGCGGCGGTCTGAGTTCCTTCTTCGTCTGCGGTCATGCCCAGCAGAATGTCGAAGTGATGTGCGATTGCCGGCCTGACAACATCTCGGTCGACGAGAACATCCCCCTGCAATACGTCCGTGATGTGTGCTTGCCTCGTGGGATCAGCTTTGGCGGGAACCTGCAGTTGACCAGCGTGCTGTTGTTGGGCAAACCGCTGGACGCCCAGCGGAATGCCATCGCATGTCTGGAGATCGGCGGCGAGCGGGGCTTTGTGTTGGCCCCCGGTTGCGACCTGCCCTACGCGACTCCGCCGGAGAATCTCGAGGCCGTGACGCAGGTCGTTCTCGATCCCTACCAACGCGAGGTGGTCAAGGCCACCGTCGGGCAGCAAGCCGACGAGGTCGAACTGGACATGCGCGAGTACGGTCAGGCTGACAAGGTCATCGTGGATATCATCACGTTGGACTCCGAGGCCTGTGCTCCGTGCCAGTACATGGTCGATGCCGTGAAAAAAGTTGCGCCGGAGTTCGAGGGGATCGTGATTTGGCGCGAGCATAAGATCAAGTACCGCGAGTCGCTGGTATTCATGACCTCGCTGATGGTCCGAAACGTGCCGACGATCTGTATCGACGGCGAGATCCGTTTCGTCTCACGGATCCCACCGCGCGACCAATTGATCGCGGCGATTCAAGATCGGATCAACGAGAAGTTTCGCATGAAGATCGCTCGCCGCAAAGCTTCGCTGTACGTGTTGGGCGACGGCGGTCCGGAATGTCAGGAACTGTTGCAGCAGTGCCAGCGGGCGGTCGCCGAGTTGGGCGTCGAGGCTCATGTGAACGTCGTGACGGACGCGGCGACAATCGCCTCGTACGGAGTCGCTTCGGTTCAGACGCCCGCCGTCGTGATCGCCCGCTACGTATTGAAGTCCACTCGACGTATTCCCGACGTCGCCATCATCAAGGAATGGCTGAAGGACGTCCATTAAGCACCGTTCGAGAAATAAGTGTCGGATTTGGTTTGATGGTCGCAACGCATCGGGGTCGGGAGTCGTTTTCGGGCAACGATCAACCCTATGGTAAGCGGCTTGCCCGAAAACGACTCCCGACCCCTTCCCAAAGACATTCCGATTCTGTCCACTGTCCCCCCCTGCCCTGCCCTGCTGGATCGCGAACGTTCCTGAACCGCGAACAGTTG
>SKVE01000576.1 GCA_007129635.1 Planctomycetaceae bacterium | reverse complement strand
TCCAAGGCGCCAAGAATGAAGGGCCGCCCGACGTAGGGCCGCCGTGCGATATTCTTCTGACGGACATCACCGACCGGTCGGGGGTGTTGTTTTTGCATGACGACGGAGGCGGCGGGGGCGAAAAGTACATCGTCGAAGCCGTCTCGGCAGGTCTGGCCTTGTTTGATTTCGACGGTGATGGCCTGGTCGATCTCTACTTCCTGAGCGGCGCGCCCTTGCCGCCCGCCAAAGAGTATCCGCGGCGCAATGCGTTGTACCGTAACAACGGCGATGGCACGTTTACGGACGTGACCGATTCGGCACGGGTCGGCGATGCGGGTTTCGGCCTGGGCGTGGCGGTTGCCGACATCGACAACAGCGGTTTCCCCGACATCTACATCAACAATTTTGGCCCCAACGTCCTGTATCGCAACAACGGCGACGGCACGTTCACCGAGATCACGGCTGCGGCCGGTGTCGGCTGCGGCGATCTGGTGGGGGCGGGAGCCGCGTTTCTGGACGCCGACGCTGACGGCGCCCTCGACTTATACGTTTCGAACTACGTGGATTTCGGGTACCATAACCACGTTCGCTGGACCATCGACGGGTTCCGCTGCTATCCGGGACCGCTGGACTTTGAACCGGTGGCGGACGTGTTGTACCGCAACCTGGGCGACGGGACCTTTACCGATATCAGCCGATCGTCGGGCATCGCCGACGTGGCGGGCACCGGCATGGGGATGGTCTGTGGCGATTTCAACGGCAGCGGAGCCACCGACATCTTTGTCGCCAATGACATGCAGCCAAATTTTCTTTTTGAAAACGATGGGACGGGCCGCTTCACCGAAGTCGGCCTGACTCGCGGTGTGGCCTACAATTTCGCTGGCAAGACCAACGGCAATATGGGTGTGGATTGCGGCGATTTTGACAACGACGGTTGGTTGGATCTATTCAGTACCTCGTACATCAACGAGATGCCCGTCCTGTACCGAAATCTTGGCGGCGTCATGTTCGAGGACGCGACGCAGGCTGCCGGTGCCGGAGCCGGATCGCTGCGGCACGTGAACTGGGGGACTGGATTCGTCGATTTCAACAACAATGGCTATCGCGATCTGTTCATCGCTCAAGGCGCGTTGGACCAGAACGTGCATCTGTGGAACGCTCGCACGGCCTTCGCCCTGCCCAACACGCTGTTGATGAATACCGGGCAAGGCAGTTTCATCGATGTTTCGGACCGCTGCGGGGATGGGCTGCGCGTGGTTCACAGCAGCCGCGGTGCCGCGTTCGACGATCTGACGAACAACGGCCGGATCGACGCGGTGATCCTGAACTCTCGTGCGCCCCCGACGATCCTGCGGAACGAGACCCGCAACGAAAACCATTGGTTGCAGGTCCAATTGCGCGGAGTACGTTCCAACCGGGACGGCGTGGGGGCTCAGGTCCACGTGACGGCCGGCGGCCGCACGCAAATGGCGGAAGTCCACAGCGGCCGCGGTTATCAGAGTCATTTCGGCACGCGGCTGCACTTCGGTTTGGGCTCGGCCGATCGCGTGCAGCGGATCGAGGTCCGTTGGATCGGTGGTGGGCGCGATGTGCTGGAGGATCTCCCGGCCGATCGTCTGGTCCAGATCATCGAAGGGATGGGGAAGGCGCCATGAAAGGCCGACCAGGCAACCGACGCAGCTCCCGCAATCGCTCGACCGGCCAGCGGATCCAGCCGCAGCCTCAACCTCGCGGTCGATTCCGCCTGGTCTGGATGGCCGCTGCGATCGTTGTGGCGGTCGCCGGCATCTTGGCCTTCTTGACTTGGGATCCGCCGCAGGACATGGTGTTCGAGTTGGAAATGTCAGGCGATGGGCCTCGACTGCCACCGGGCGATCCACCGCTGGACGCCGCCGCCGTGTTGAGCTTGAACCCTGAACTGCCGCAGACCGTGGCCGAGATCAACCAAGAGATCCTGGCGGTCGGCAACCTGGTCGTGACGACGCTGCCGCAGCGCCCCGAAGCGCATGCCCAGATGGCGGTCGCCTACCTGCAGGTCGGGCAAGAGCGTGCGGCCCTGGAGAGCTGGCAGCAAGCGTTAGCGCAGAACGCTTCGTTCGCCGAAGGGCATCTGGGAATGGGCGTTCTGTTGAAGGAATTCGGCGAAGACGAGGCGGCCATCGCGTCGTTGAGCAGGTCGATCGAGGTCAATCCGAAACTGGAACCCGCCTATCGTGAACTGACCAGCCTGCTGTTGCAGCAACGGCGGACCGAACAGGCCCTGGCGGTCGCCCGGCAATGCGTCCAGCGATTTCCGGAGCAGGCCGAAAACCATTACTGGTTAGGTCAGGCCTACTTGCAACACGAGGATTACGAAGCCGCCAGCCGCAGTTACGAGCAGACCTTGCGACTGGCCCCCGAATACACGCCGGCCCTGCACTCGTTGGCCGCCGCCGCGGCGCGGATGGGCGACAAGGACCGGGCCGCCCAATACCAAAAACGATTCGCCGAACTGAAGGCCGTCCAATTGGAAGCCGAACGCCAGGAGGCTCGAAACTTCGACGATTTGGCGAGCCGCCGGCAGGCGCTGACCAAACGCCATGCCGTGGCCGGCGTATTGCAATTGCAGGTCGGCGATCCACGGATGGCCGAAGCGCATTGGTTGCGCGCGGCCGCGATCGATTCGCAGGAACTGACCACGCGCCAAGCCCTGGCAACACTGTACGAACAACAGGCTCGCACGGCGGCGGCTATTCAGGTCCTGGAGGAACTGTGCCGATTGGAACCGGAGCAAGCCGAGCACTTCCTGCGCAAAGGCCGGTTGCTGGTCGGTCGGGGCGCCGACCAGCCGGCCCGGCAGGCCTTGGAACGAACGATTCAACTGGCACCGCAGACCGCCGAAGCTCATCGGATGCTAGCCCAGATCCATCTGCGGTCCGCAACGGATTTGGCGGCCGCCGTCGCGCACGCCCAGACGGCCGCCCGGCTGGACCCGTCCTCTGATACTTATCTGGTACTGGCCGCCGTGCAAAGCCAGATCGGCGATCGGGCCGGCGCTCGATCCGCATTGAGTCAAGCGTTGCAGATGGACCCCGACAATCCACAGACACGGAGGGCCTATGAGCGGCTTCGCGAGCTGGATTAATCGTTCGGCGGGGATCGCCCTGTTCCTCGGGCTTATTGCCTTGGCCCCTGCGATGGCAAGCGACGTGGCTCCGGTCGATCTTCGCGACATCACCGACGCGACCGGGATCACGTTCGTCCATACCGACGGCAGCAGCGGCCGACGATACATCGTGGAAACCGTCGCCAGTGGGCTGGCCACGTTCGACTACGACGGCGACGGGCTGATCGACATCTATTTCCTGAACGGAGCCCCCCTGCCGGGCAGCTCGGTCGATCCCGACGATCCGCCCACCAACCGGCTGTACCGCAACAACGGCGATGGCACCTTTACCGATGTGACGCGGGCCGCAGGAGTTGGCGATACGGGCTTTGGGCTGGGCGTGGCCGTGGCCGACTTGAATAACAATGGGCTGCCCGACATCTATGTCAATAACTTCGGCCCGATCGTACTGTACCGCAACAACG
>SKVE01000507.1 GCA_007129635.1 Planctomycetaceae bacterium | reverse complement strand
TGCAGTGAGAGTCCGATCAGCCCCTGCCTCCCCACCAACGTCGGAAGAAAATATGAGCACAGCGCAATTGCCTCATTCGGTTTCTCGGTTTACAAATCTTGCCAAGTTTGATACGTTACTATAACTATTTTTGGAAAGAAACAAATAACGCATCTGAGAAAGAGGCTACATGGACAACAATGAATTGCGTGCGCTCATTCGGAAGGCGGCCGAGATCCGTCAGATCACGGTGGAAGAGATCGCCTGTTTGGGTCAGGGTCATGTTGGTGGATCGATGTCGGTTATCGAAGTTCTCGTACTGCTCTATTATCGCCACCTGAACATCGACCCTGGTAATCCTGCCATGGAAACTCGAGACAAATTCGTGATGTCGAAAGGTCATGCCGGCCCGGCGCTGTACGCCATCCTGGCTGACAAGGGGTTTTTCCCCAAGGAGATGCTGCAAACGCTCAACAAGGGCGGGACTAACTTGCCGAGCCACTGCGACATGAACCGCACCCCCGGTATTGACATGACGACCGGATCACTGGGCCAGGGTCTTTCGACGGCCGTAGGAATCGCACTCGGGCAACGAATGAAGAAACTGGCCGGACGCGTATTTGCACTGATTGGTGACGGTGATACCAATGAGGGTCAGACGTGGGAAGCGGCGATGTCGGCGTCGATGTACGGTCTCGGCAACCTGGTTGCCTTCACCGACTACAATAAGATGCAAATCGACGGACCAATCGATTCAGTCATGAAAACCGACGGGTTGATCGACCGCTGGACAAGCTTCGGCTGGTACGCCCAGCAGGTACCCGGACACGATTTTGCCGCGCTGGACGCTGCGCTCGAACGTGCAATCGCCAATGACAAGCAGCCCGCGATGATAATCGCCGACACCGTTAAGGGTAAAGATCTCCCCGGACTGGAAGGCGATCACAGGAATCACTACATGCCGGTGAGTCGCGAGCTGGCTGACGAATGGCTGTCAGCTCTGGAGAAATCGAAGCAGGCCGTCGGATGAAGTATCGGATCAAACGGTCGACGGATAGCGACGGTCAGGAACTGCCAACCGTCTATGGTTCTCAGCTTGTGGAGATGGCAGCAGAGGACGACCGCATCGTAGTTCTTAACGCCGACCTCATGAAAGCCCACGGCACCGTGCCCTTCCAGGATAAGTGCCCCGAGCGCACCTTTGACGTGGGCGTGGCCGAGGCCAATATGGTGGGCGTGGCGGCCGGGCTATCGGCGGTGGGGTTCATTCCCTTCCCGGCGACGTTTGCCTGCTTCGCAGCTCGCCGGACCTTCGATCAGTTCTTCGTCTCCGCGGCCTACGCCAGGCAGAATGTCAAGCTGACCGGTTCCGACCCCGGGGTAACCGCGATATTCAATGGCGGCACGCATATGTCGTTCGAGGACGTCGGGCTGATGCGCACGATACCGGGACTCGTCATCTGCGAGCCGAGCGATCCTGTCAGCCTGCGCAAACTGCTGGCGCAAATCACCTTCCGCTATGGATCGAGCTATCTGCGACTTCATCGCAGACCGCCCGTTACCCCGATATACGATGAGTCAGAGGAATTTGAGCTTGGACGAGGCAAGCTTATCGCAGACGGTGAGGACCTGACCATCATTGCCAGCGGAGCCCTAATGGTTGCCGAAGCGATCAAGACAGCGGAGCGGCTCTCAGCAGAAGGCATTTCCACCGCATTGATAGACATGCACACGGTGAAGCCAATCGATGAAGAAATCATAATCGAATATGCCAGGAAGACCGGGGCAGTGCTGACGGTCGAAAACCACCAGGTCCGCAACGGGCTCGGCAGTGCCGTTGCCGAAGTGCTGACCGATCGACGGCCGGTACCGCTGCAGCGTGTCGGCATTGAAGACGAGTTTGGCGAAGTGGGTACTCTTGCTTACCTTCAGCAACGTTTCGGGCTGACCGCCGACAACATTGCAGTACAAGCCAGAAAACTTCTGCGGCGTAAGCTAAGCTAGGGCACCGGGCAACCAGCTGAATCAAGGAGTCACCCGTGAGCCAGAAAATCAAAGTAGCGATCGCCAGCGACAAGGCCGGTTTCCCGTTCAAACAGGCCGTCACCGAATACTTGAACGGCCGTGACGACGTTGAAGTCATCGACTTCTGCCTGAACTCCGCCGACGAAGTTCAGCCTTACCACGCCCAAGCGCCGAAGGTTGCGCGGGCGCATCATCAACAACGCCAATGTGCTCATGATGGGCGGCTGGATCACCGCACCGATGCTGGGGGTGGAGATGGTCGAATCTATGTCGGAGCTCGAATTCCCCGTAACGATGGAAGATCGCTCCGAATGGCTGCGTTCGGCATTCAGCCGCGTGTACCGGCTTGAGAAGGAGAGTTTCGCGTGAACAGCGCCAGCGTCAATCAGGATATCGAGCTGGTCCGCGGCTATCTCGCGCGCGCCCGAACGGCGCAGGCGCAGATAGCCGAATACAGCCAGCAGCAGATCGACGACGCCTGCCTCTCGGTCGGCTGGGAGGTCTACAACGACGAAAACATCGCCATCCTTGCTCAGCTCGCGGTTGAAGCCACCGGCATGGGCAACGTAGCGGACAAGATTACCAAGCACAAAGTGAAGGTAATGGGCGTAATGCGCGATATCGCCGACGCGAAGAGCGTCGGCCTGATCGAGCGCAATGAGGCAACCGGGATCTCCAAGTACGCCAAGCCGGTCGGAGTTGTCGGTGCGCTGCTGCCGGTAACCAACCCGACGACCACGCCGGCCAGTAACGGCCTCGGAATTCTCAAGGGGCGCAATGCGATGATCTTCGCACCGCACCCCAAGGGGGCGGCGGCCAGCAAGCTTGCCGTGGAGTACATGCGCCGCGGGTTGCGGCGCGTTGGCGCACCGGAGGATCTGATCCAGATCATCGAGGAACCGACGATCGACCGCACCGCCGAGCTGATGCGCCAGGTCAACCTGGTGGTCGCTACCGGTGGTGGGCCCATGGTCAAGGCCGCGTACTCCAGCGGCACGCCCTCATACGGTGTCGGCCCCGGGAATTCGGTACAGATCATCGCCGAAGACGCGGATGTCGCCGATGCGGTTGCCAAAATCGCCCTCAGCAAGGCGTTCGACTACGCCACCAGCTGCTCGAGCGAAAACAGCGTGATCATTCACGACTCGCTCTACGAGCAGGCACTCGAGCTCTTTACCGGCAATGAGAAGAGCTACCTCGTCACTGGAGGCGAACGGGATAAACTCGGCGCGTGGATGTGGCGCCCCAACAAGCAGGGTACGTTGGCACTGAATTCCAATATCATCGCCCGCAGCGCGGTTTCAATCGCACAGGGCGCCGGTTTGACGGTGCCCGAAAACACGCGTATCCTGCTGGTCGAGGGAACCATGCCGCTCGAGAAGGATCGCTTTGCCGATGAGAAGATCTCACCGGTGCTGACGCTCTACCGCTACTCGACGTTCCCTGAGGCGGTCGATATTCTTACCCGCCTCACCGACAAGACTGGCACCGGGCACTCGTGCGGGATTCACACCTGGAAGCAGGAGTACATCCACGAGCTCGGCATGCG
>SKVE01000694.1 GCA_007129635.1 Planctomycetaceae bacterium | reverse complement strand
TCGCCGTAGTGAACTCGGGGATTCGCCGCCATGGTGTGTACTTTCTCGATCAACCACGCGAGCTGGCCGAGGGCCAAATCGTGCGTTTCGACGCGATCGGGACCGGTGGAAAGCATGGGATCGCTTATGTTCTGCTGATGCCCCAGGCACCCGAAATACGCGGAATCGAGTATCGCGTCGAAAATACGCGGTGGTGGGCGCCGATCGATGCCGGCGGCCAGGCGTGGATCTCGTGGACCACACGTTGGCCCTCGACCATGCGTTTCGAGTACGGGACGACGACCGATTTGGGCCAGGTGGTGACCGAAGATCATGATCGGCTGGTACATCGGACTCGATTGTCCAATTTGAAGCCCGACACGACCTATTATGGACGCGGTGTAGGGATAACCTCCGAAGGCCGCCATTATTACGGCCCCACGATCACCTTCAGTGCTCAAAACGCCACGCCGCCACCAACTCGGGAAGGCGTGACCAGCGTGCCGCTGACCGTACGCAACGAACATGATGTCGCAGCCCGCGACTGGCCGGTCACTGGCGGGATCCCCTTTCCGCAAGGTGCGCTGGCCAGCGAAAAACATGTGCGGCTGTTGCGCGATGGCGTCCCAGTGCCCGCTCAAATCGAACCGCGAGCGACCTGGCCGGACGGCTCGATCAAATGGCTGTTGATCAGTCTGTTGGTCCAAGTCGGTGCGGGTGAAACGGCGGTCTACGAACTGCAGTTCGGTCGCGAACTGACCGCGGATCAAGATCGCCAACCGTACGAACCGCTGGCCGTGCAACACGAGGATCGGATCGCGATCGATACGGGCTCTTTGCAGATGAACGTCGATGCCCGGGGCCAGTTGGTCGGTCCCCAAGGGCCTCTGGTAACCGAATTGATCGACGGACAGGGGAAGTCGTTTTGCAGCCGCCGGAGCCAGGCGCAGATCATGATCGAGGAGTCGGGGCCGGTGCGATCGGTGATCCACACCGCTGGCCCACTGGTCGACTCGGACGGAGCCCACCGTTTTCGTGTCGAGCAGCGAATCGAGGTTTGGCGCGGTCAGCCTTGGGTACGAATTCACCATACTTTTATCAATACCGTGCCCGATCGGGAATCACGCACGTCGCTGCAGACGTCGCAGGCCGATCAGTTCATGGATGTCAAACGGATAAGCTTGCTAACGCCGCTTAGTGCCGCATCCTGGTCGGCCACGCGGGAAGAACGAGAAGAGCTCGTGTTGCAGACCGGCGAACGAGTCTGGCAACCCTTCGATGACCAGATCATCCATGCAGCGGACGAAGCAATGAACGGGCGGCTTCTCGGCGGGTTGATCGCAGAAGACGGCGACCAGGCGATTTCCGTGCGCGACTTTTGGCAAAACTACCCCAAAGGCTTTGCGATCACGCCCGATGGCGTGCGAGTCGATCTGTGCCCCGACTTCGCCGCCGGGCAGTATGACGATTTTCCGTTCGAAAAACAGGGGAATCATCTTTACTATTACCTGCGCGATGGCAGCTATACGTTCAAGCGAGGAATGGCCAAAACGCATGATCTGCTGATCGATTTCGGCGATGGCGGGGCACAGCGGGCTCAGCTATTCCAGCGTCCTTTGCTGCTGACCGCCGAACCGGCCTGGTACTGCGACAGTCGCGTCTTCTACCGCGTGGCGCCACGCGATCCGGAACGTTTTCCCGCCTACGAACAGGCGGTCGATCGCAATCTGCAAGGCTACGTCGATCGCCGCGAACGTCAGCGGGATTATGGATTGATGAACTACGGGGATTGGTACGGTGAACGCCAAGTGAACTGGGGCAACGTCGAATACGACACGCAGCATGCGTTCTTCCTGGAGTACATCCGATCGGGTAATCCCCAGGCCTTTTTTCTGGGCGAAGCGGCCCAACTGCACCACCGGGATATCGATACGGTCCACTGGTCCGAACAAGGCCGCGACGTGGGCCTGGTCTATGTCCATCAGATGGGGCATGTGGGTGGCTATTACGATGAACCGGTCCCCGATACGCTGGGGATCCCGCGCGCGGGAGGCAACATCGGCCATGCTTGGACCGAGGGCCATTTCGAACATTACTTCCTGACGGGCGACCGCCGATCCTTGGAAACAGGTCTGGCCGTCGTCGATTACTTTACGGACCGAGAACTTGCCCGTCCTTACGATTGGACCAGTGCTCGCGTACCCGGTTGGCATCTGATTATGCTGGCCTCGGCATTCGCGGCCACCAACGACCCGTACTACCTGAACGCTGCCCGGATCGTCATCGACCGAGTGCTGGAGACGCAAGATACCGAGCCCCGCGAGTTGCCCGTTTACCAACAACGACCCGAGCAAACGCACCAATGGGGCGGTTGGACTCGCATGATGGTGCCCGGGCACTGTCATTGCGAACCGCGGCACCGTGGAAACGCCGGGTTCATGGTCAGTATTCTGTTGACCGGCATGGTCTATTACCACGATGTGACGCAGGATCCGGATGTCCGGCAGGCGATCATCTTAGGCACCCGTTATCTGGTGGACGAATTCTATTGCGATCAGGTGCACGGATTCCGCTACACCAGTTGTCCGGAGATGCCGTATCGCCCGGGACTGATCCCCATGTATGCGGAAGCCATGGCCCGCGTTTATCTGTGGACGGGCGACGAGCGGTTCGTCGACCCGTTGACCGAGGGCCTATCGCGGGGCGCCGGCGGTTCCAGTTATGGCAAGGGTTTCTCCCAGTATTATCGCTCGGCCCCTCGGCTGCTGGCCGATCTGCTTGAGGCGGGCCTCACGCTGGAATGAGCCGGACGCTCGTCGTTGCCGCATTGGCCCAAGACCGCGCCCTGGCGATCAGGATGCTTCCCACTCGGCGGCCTGTCGAATACACTGCAAGAGACATTCGTCGGAGAAAACAAAATGACCCTTGAAGCGATGATCGACAATCTAAGCCGTGACGAGAAGCTTGCAGCGTTGGATCTTATCTGGCGGGATTTGGCGGCTGATTCGCAGGCGTTCGTCTCGCCCGAATGGCACGGGACGACAATTGCTGACCGGCTCGAGAACCGAACTTCTGGGCCGGCGCTGCCACTGGCAGAGGCGAAGGCGGAGATCAAGGATGCAATAGATGCGCGTCGAGCTTCGGGCTGAGGCCCGCCACGATCTGGTTGAAGGTGCTTGGTTCTACGAGCAGCAGCGCGAAGGTCTCGGTGACTACTTCACGGACCGTCTGTTCGAGGATCTTAGCATCGGCCAATGAATTACTGTCGCGTTCTGCGGAAGGGGTCGGGCGTCGTTTTCGGAGAGAGCGTTTTCTAAATGGTTCGCTGTTGCTCGAAAACGACTCCCGACCTGGCGTGTTCCATTTGTTTGGCTTTCGGCTGATTGCGTGTTTTTGCGTCGATCGGTTTCTGTTCCGATTCGGCGGCAGATTCTTGAGACCCCCGCGGGCTTGTCCCGCTGGTGAACGAGATTGCATGGCTAGGATGAAGCGCGAGCAACCCCGACCCCCGCGTGCTTGTCACGTGGGTGAAGAAGATTTGCCGGCTACGTAGCCAAGCAATCTGATTCACCATCCG
>SKVE01000534.1 GCA_007129635.1 Planctomycetaceae bacterium | reverse complement strand
AGTGGTTTCGAGGTCTGCCGCCAGTTGAAGGATGACCCGGAAACCAGCCGCATCATGATTTTGATGGTTACCGCGCTGAACGAATTGGGCGACATCGAACGGGCTGTCCAGGCGAAGACGGATGATTTTCTGTCGAAGCCGGTCAACAAGATCGAATTGCTGAAGCGAGTCGAGAACATGCTGAAGCTGAAGGACATCCGCAACGAAAACGAACGACTCCGCCGCTACATCGAATCCATGGAAGAATCGGCCGACCAACAATCGGCCCCATAAGCAGCGGTCAGGCAGCTTGTGCCTCGGAAAAAGGGCCGAGCACTCAAATCTTATTTGCACGCCTGAACGAAAGCTGGTAAAATAACCAGTGGGAGATCTTTGATTCTCCTGGGCAATTTCCTCTGCCATGCTCGTGAGCGGTGACATATTTGGGTGAGCCGATAACGAGAACCGCTTGGGGGCCGAATTATCGGTGCCGATCGCGTGTATAGCCGTCGTGGACAGTCGCTAATGCGACTCAACCTTCCGGCGGATCACACAACTCGGTGCCTAGGCACCCCCCTTACTCTGCGGGCTCTCGCAAAACTCGCTGCCACGGCATTGCGGTGGAGGGATTGCCTTTTTTTGTGAAATAACATCATCAAGCGACGCTTGAGGTTTGACGATGGACGATATCGAGAGAAAAGGCCATGAGTTGCTGGAATTCATTCGCGAATTCCCCAGTTGTGCGGTAGCCTTTTCGGCTGGTGTGGACAGCACGGTGGTGGCCAAGGCGGCTTACGTCGCGCTGGGCGATCGAGCGGTGGCGGTGACCGGCGTCAGCTCGAGCCTGGCAGCAGGCGAATTGGACGAGGCGAAACGGTTAGCCGAGCTGATCGGGATCCGCCACATGGTCATCGATACCCGCGAGTTCGATAATCCGCAGTACGTCCAGAATTCCCCGGACCGCTGTTACCACTGCAAGAACGAGTTGTACCAGCAGATTCAGCGCATCGCGCCGCAGTTGGATGTCGCGGTCGTGTTCAGCGGTGCCAACGCAGACGATCTGGGCGACTATCGCCCAGGGTTGCAGGCTGCGGCGGAACATGCGGTGCGCAGCCCATTGGCGGAGTGTGGATTCACGAAGCAGGACGTACGTCGATTGGCCGCTCATTGGGAACTGCCAACGTGGGACAAACCCGCGATGCCATGCTTGGCCAGTCGCGTGGCATACGGCGAGGAGGTCTGGCCTGAGCGGCTGGAGATGATCGATCGAGCCGAGCGATACTTGCGCGACCATGGGCTCGGCACGGTTCGCGTCCGATACCACCAGGGTGATTTGGCTCGGCTGGAGGTTCCCCCTGACGACATCCAACGGGTCTGCGAACCGGATTTTCGCGAGCCGCTGGTCCAGTACCTGAAAGAGTTGGGCTTTCGGTTCGTGACGCTGGATATCGAAGGTTTTCGATCGGGTAGCTTGAACACCCTGGTACCCATAGAAACGCTCGAAGCGATCACCAAACGCAGCAACATCGCCTGACGCGACCTCGCTGCGCTCGGCCGCACCCAACGTAGCAGGGCTCTTCGGGCCGTGCGAAGTCGGACGGCACGGCTCGAAGAACCATGCCAAGCGTCCCTTTCCTCCCGAAGGATCCTTACAGGTCGCGGGGACGCCACAGATGGATCTGTTGTCCGTCGGCGTTGGCCGAAAACTCCTGCCAAGTGGTGATTGTCAGCCGCAGATGGGCCAGCGCGGCGGTCGGCATGCCCTGGTACGAACCGGTGATGGATTCCAGCAGATCCTCTAATCCCGGATTGTGCCCGATGACCAGCACCGTGTCATGTTGGTCGTCCAGGCATCGCAGATAAGCGACATATTCGTGGGGCGCGGCCAGGTAGAGTTGCCTTGTCGAGTCGATCGTCGTCGCGTCGTACTCGCATGGCTCGGCGACCAGGTACGCCGTTTGTTGAGCCCGCTGGGCGGTCGAAGCGATGATCAAGTCGGGGATCAGTCCCTGTTGCTGGATCAGTTGCCCCATCCTTGGTGCATCCCGCAGGCCGCGCGGGTTCAGCGACCGATCATGATCGGTCACTGCCGGATCCTCCCAACTGGACTTGGCGTGCCTCATCAGCAGCAGTGTCTTCATCGATGATTCCTGTGCTTCTTCATTCGCCAAGGCATTCGGCTGCCCAGGCCGCAGCTCCCAGTGCTCCGGCATCGTCACCCAATTCGGCGACAATGACCTGGAAACTATCCCGATAGGGGCTCATTGCAGTCTTGCGAGCCATCGAATGGACCACATCCACAAACAGTTTCGGCATGGCCTCGACCAGCCCGCCGCCCAAGATGATCGTATCAGGACACATGGTCGTTACCAGATTTCCCACCGCGACGCCGATCTTTTCCGCCGCTCGCCGAACGATCTTTTCGACGACCTTGTCCCCCTGCTCGATGGCCTCGGCCAGCATGCCGCTGCGGAGTTCTCGTAGATCCGCCCCGATCTGATCGCGTAAATGCGGCGCCTCGCCGCGGTAAGCCGCCTTGGCTGCTTCGGCGGCGATCGCCAGACGGCTGGCCTCCGTCTCCAAGCATCCAAAATGCCCGCATCCGCACAGATGGCCGTGCGGATCGATTTGCAGATGCCCGATCTCCATGCAGGAACTATGCGTGCCGCGAAAAATTTTGCCTTCGTACACGCAACCGCCCCCGATCCCCGTGCCGGGAAAAACCCCGATGACAAAACGGGAACCTCGACCAGCACCAAATCGATACTCGCCATAAACACCGACGTCCACGTCGTTGGCGATCACGGCATCGCATCCGAATTCCTTCTTCAGGAACTTGCGAAGGGGCATATTCTGCCACCCCAGATTGACCGCTTCCAGGATGATGCCGCGCTGCATGTCGACCGGCCCGGGAAACCCGACTCCGATCCCCCCCAAGTCGCTGGGCTGGATCTTCGCATCCTCCAACGCGCCCTGGATCGTCCTCTTGATTCGATCCAAGCCATCGTCGATTCCCCCATGGCCTTTGGTGCGTTTGCGTTCCCGACCGATCTCGCGGAAATCCGAGTCGAAGACCTTCGCCAGCATCTTGGTCCCGCCCAGATCGAAACCCAACCAATAAGGCGTCTGACTTGCATCGCTCATGATTTTTCGTTTCCAGAAACGAGAACTTGATAAGCAGGCAAAGAATCGAGTTTGGCGATCCCAAGTGACCTCTGATCACCGCGTTGGATCCTTTCGAAAGCAGGATACTCGGAAACCGCGTTAGCCGGAAGGGCGGGCGCTTGCAGAAACACGCCGCACGAGATAAACTCACCTCCATGACTCGGGATGCACCGGTCGATTCGATATCCCACCTTCCCCCAAGCATGTGCTTGGGAAACCGTTAAACGATTGGAAGTTTGGTTTTTTGATCACCAAAAACGAGGTTCTATGAGCATGTTTCAGCAAGGTTTTCTTTCCCGCTGGAACCGCATCGTCGGGATGACTGCGGTTCTGTTGCTGGTTGGTTTATGCGGCACTTCACTAGCGGCCGACGCTGCTTCGGGATCCGCAGAGAATGTGTTGATCGTCTACTTTATCT
>SKVE01000102.1 GCA_007129635.1 Planctomycetaceae bacterium | reverse complement strand
TTGTCGTCAAGGGGCGTTGGCCCAGAAAATGGGGTCAGGTCTTGACCTAGAACTTATCGCGGATCAAGAAAGATGTGGGCGACCGATGCACCGAGCCATGCGCGGCATTGCCTGGAGGTGCTGAAGCATGATAAGCATGTGGCCTGCGCCGTGCCGGCCGTTTTCGGGTCGCTGGAAGAAGCCGATCCGTTGTTCGAAGCAGTCAAAACCAGCGGGCTGACCTACATGATGTTCGAGACGTCTTGCTATCACGAAGATCTGCACGCCATGCGACAAATCTACCGCTCGGGCGGTTTCGGCGAACTGGTGTATTCCGAGGACGAGTATTACCACTACACGGCCGAACCGATCGATTCGTATTTGGATTGGCGAGTGGGCACGCCGCCGCAGTGGTACCCGACGCACAGCAACGCTTATCATATCGGCGTGACCGGCGGCAGTTTCACCGAAGTCTCGTGCATGGGCATGCCCAGCCTGACACCATGGCTGCAGGCGGAAAACAACCGCTACAAGAACCCGTTCGGTATCGTCGCCCACCAGTCCGCACTGCGCGACGGCGAACTGATGAAGATCCCCCAGTACCGTTGGTAACTCTTGACAATTCCGGCCTTAAATCCCTTGGCCTCGCTTCCCTTGCGATATTCGACTTCCAGGACCGAACCGATCCTCGCCTTGGCTCCGACCGGCGGTCTCGAAGACTTCTTGCGCCGTGTTAGCACAAGCCTTTTGTCCGTAGGACGCCTTCGGCCCATTCGGCGTCGGAGCCTGTTAGCTTGGGACGAGGTGGTTGGGCGTAGTCGATATCGTCGCCGTAGCGTCCATTGACGTAAGCGGCGTCGATCAGTGACTGCAGATTCAGACGTACGTCGGCGTCGTCGCGGCGGAGGGGGATTCGGATCATCGGCAAAGGGTTGCGCAACGGGACGCGATACATTTCCGCCAAGTCTTGGTGATCGGCTCGCACGACGCAAATACGATATGGCTTGCGGTACTCGGCTGGAACGGATCTCATCGAAACCGCCAGCACCCAACGTCCGGCTCGTAGCAAATCGATCTCAACCAAGTTTACTCGGCCATCAAGCATCTTTTGTTGTTTGTTGCGGTACTGTCGGCGAGCCGGTTTGCTGCGTTTATTGGCCGGACTGAGGAACTCAAGCGTCGTCACAATGCGATGTCCCGCGGTGACGTCGACGATTTGAAGGTAGCGCAGCGTTTCGGGTTCTTCGAACCGCCGCACCAGCAAGACTTCGGCTGCCACGGTCGTCGCGGCTTCCATCGATTCGCGCACCAAGTCCGCATGCTCGATCACACGCAAATCCGGCGAGAATCGAGTCGACGAAGGCTCAAGTCCGTCCTGCAACTCGACGGAAACGTATTCCTCGATCCTCGCACGAAGACCGTGGGGCAGCAGCGGCTGCAGATGGTCGCGGGCGTAGGTTGTCAGGCTGGTGTGCACGTCACCCCAGTGTGCTTCCAACCAGGGGTTCATCCCAGGCAGCGGGTTCTCGTTCACGCTTGACTCCTGACACTATCTTCTGAACGACCCTAAGTCAGCGGATACGGATGGACGTAGGGCGGGCGATACTCGCGACGCAGCAAGGCGGCGGCGGTGGGGTTTTCCACGATCTGTTCGGCCGCCTCGTCCCATTGCACCACGCTGTTGGATTCGTAAGCGATCATCCCCAACTGGACGGTCGCCGTCGATCGGAAGCCCTCTTCGATCGGACAAGCCAACGGGCTGCCGGTGCGGATGGCGCTCAACCAGTCGGCCATCTGCAGCACCCCGATCTCGGCGGGCGCTTCGTATTCCTCGCGTTTGTCGCTGGCCTGCCGCGGGATCAGCACCCATCGCCGATCCGATGCGAAGATCGTGCCCTCGTCGCCGTACACGAAGATCCCGTTGCTCAAGTCCGGGTCGTATTCCGTGGCTCCCCACAACCGGTGACGCCAGACGACGGGCAATTGATCGAATTCGAAGTGAACGGTCAACGTGTCGGGGGTCGTGATCTTGCCCGCGTAATGGACAAGACCGCCAGCCGCCGTGATCTGCTTGGGGGCGCTCAAACCCAGAATCATGCGGACCGCGTCGATGTTGTGGACTCCCCAATCCACCAGATGGCCATGCCCGCTGGTCTTTTCCAATCGCCAGCTCCGGTGCCCGACGGCCGGGCTGTAAGGGATCTTGGGGCCGGGACCGCACCATAGGTCCCAGTCCAGCGTGGGTGGCGGATCTTGGGGAGTCGGGTCGGGAGTACCGGCGCGGTAATGGATCTGCGCGTCGACTTGCACCACCTTGCCGATGCGACCTTCGCGGATGCACCGAGCTACCTGCTGGAACGATTGGCTCTGGCGCCGTTGGAAACCGATCTGCACCGTGCGTCCACTCTCGGCCACAGCGCGAGCCATCGCGCGACCTTCACGGATGTCATAGGCCAGCGGTTTTTCGCAGTAGACATCCAGACCGTGCTGGACACAAGCGATCGTCTGCAACGCGTGCCATTGAGGCGGTGTGGCGATGATGGCGGCGTCCAATTCGGTCTGGTCCAACATCTCTTCATACAACTTGAAGGTCGCCGGTCGCATTTCCTGCATCTTCTCGATCTGATCGGCCGCCGAATCCAAATGAGCGCTATCGACATCGCAGATCGCCCGGATCTGGACGCCACCCACCTTCAAGGCCGCGCGGACGTTGACCATCCCATACCCGCCCATGCCGATCACCGCCAGCTTCAAGACGCGGTCCTCGGCCGACGCCCAACCATGCACTGCAGGCGCAACGGCCAGCGTGCCGGCTGCGGCCGCCGTGCCCAAAAAATGACGTCGATTACTTTTCGCCATGAGAAAACTCCTGTTGGTTTCTTGATGTGCGGTCACGATCAGCCAGAAACATCAACTGCATCGAGCGCTCATCGGCTGATCGTAAGCAGCAGGCGCGGCCCCGTCAAGCAGGTCAGCCCAACCGCTTCCGCGAAATCTGTGCAATCGGCACACCGATTGCACACCCCGCATTTCACGAGTAGAAGCCGTTAATGGCTAACGGTCTGCCAGCAGTTTGGGCAGACGGTGACGAAAGATTACGCAGCCGAATCAAGATCATGGGGGACTGCCATGCATGCGGGAAGAGACGATGCCATTAACGCGAATCGGGTTTCCGCGTCTGTTCACTTGGCGTTAAGGACCGCTGACTGGCATGGAAAGACACGAGCAGCAATTGGAGACCTTGGCGGCGGTCAGCCGTCTGCTAACAGCACGGGGCCGTCAGAGCGAACTTCTGGCAGCCGTGTTGGACCAACTGGACCGCCATCTGAACATGCGGCGCGGGACGATTCTGCTGCTGATGCCCAGCGGTCGCGAACTGGTTGTGGCGGCTGCGCGGTCGGCGGAGTCGGATCACGTTGCCGACCAGCGGTATCAGTTGGGCGAAGGCATTGTCGGTCGCGTGGTGGAGACTGCTCAGCCGGCGCTGATTCCGCGAGTTGCCGACGAACCTCGCTTCATGAATCGGATCCACCGTCGTCCGGAGAATGAGGCGGCAGGGATCGGGTTCGTGTGTGTTCCGATCA
>SKVE01000719.1 GCA_007129635.1 Planctomycetaceae bacterium | reverse complement strand
GCCAAGCCGATTCGAACTGCCCAAAAGCAGCGATCTGCCGTTCTTCGGGAGCGGCTTGGAACCGCCATGCCTCGGCTCCGTCCTCGACCCGCAGACAATAGACGCAGCCATCTGCCGAACCAAACAGCACCCGATCACCGTGGATCGTCGGCGGCGAATCGATTCGGGCGCCTGCCGTGTAGGTCCACAAGCTCTGACCTGTATCGGCATCCAACGCATGGACCGTATGGGCGTCCTTCTCCGCCACCAGCAATCGCCCTTCGGCCACGACGGGCGGCGTCACGCAACCGTCGAAAACCACTTCCCAACGCTGGGGCAGATCCTCCGCCACGGTGGTGCCGATGCTGCCGCTACGTTGCGGGTCGCGACGATACATGGGCCAGGCGTCGAGATTTTCGGTTTTCGAGGATGGATTTCCGATTGACTCGTACGCGGGCCCCTTCCGCAGGCGTGGTACGCTGGTCGATGGTTCGACGGCTGCGGTTTTCGAGTCCGGTGCCGCAATCAAGGCATTAAAATTCGACAGCAACACCCCCTGGTAGCAGACGCATTGGTGCGGCGCGACATACAGCATCCCGTTGCATGGCAGCGCGCCGTAAATGCAGGGCGCTCGGAGCCAGTCGTGTCGCATGTGGTCGTCGCCCACCAGATCCAAGAACTCGATGCCCCGCTTGGGAAGCAGCAGGTACCGCTCGGTGGCTTTGCTCCGATAGCACCGGTAATGGTGGCCTGGACTTTTCAACTTGGGCACAGAGACCTCGCGGACGACCTGGCCCGTGAGCGGATCGTATCCCGCACGCCACATTTCCGTTTCCATGTTATCCACCGGCAACCGGGTTTCGCCAAGCCAGACCAGGTCATCGATCACGAACAGGTCAGGCGGGTTGGTGATCCCGGGCCCAGCGTAGCGCGGACCGGTCCACAGCAACTGGCCGGTCTCTGCCGAGAAAGCTCGAAGTTGCCCGAAGTGCCCCCCACCGGAAGACGGCACCTGAGCGTACAGCACGACGTCGTCGCGAGCCACCAACGTGCCGCCCGTGCCGCGATGCCCATTGCCGCCATCGGCCGGCTCGCTTCGCCAAAGCTCGTTCCCGCTGCTGCGGTCCAGGCAAACAACTCGGTCGTAGTTCGAGTAGAAAACCCGTGGGCCTCGGACGGCCAGCGTCACCGGAGCCATCGTTTCGGGCTCGCTCTGCCACAGCATTCGGCCGTCTTGAGCATCGACGGCCATCACGCGTCCGCTCTGCCGAATGGCCATATTGCTCCACACGTGCCGATCCGGGCGATGGTCCGGGGTGCGGACACGTACGACCAACATGTCGTCGACCAGCAGCAGTTCGTCCGCCAATTCGGTGTCGGCAAACGTTTGCAGCAACTGGCCTGTGGCAGCGTCCAGCACGCTGACCGGCGCATCGTAACCCAACGTCACGTACAAACGGTCCGCGGTGGCCACCAATCGCCGCGGCAGCGTGGCCGGTAGATGCCGCAACATCTGAGCCCGCTCGCGCGGATCGTCCCATCGCGAGGCCGCATGCCACTGCTGCCAGCCCCAATCGGGCAGCGGTTGTTTCCAGAGTGTTTTCCCGTTGAATCCATCACGCGCGATCAGCGCCCATTTGGCTGGGAAACGGGGATCGGCCAACCCCAAGGGCCCTTCGTCCCAGATGTAAAACAGCCGCCCGCCCGCCGAAACCATGCCAGCCATGCTCGAATTGATCTCGTGGCTCCGCGCATAGGCCGGTCCGTTTACCCATTGCATGCGCTGCGGTGGTCCCACGGCACTGTCCTGAGCCACCGCATTATTGTCCGGCCCGCGCAAGTAGTGCGGCCACTGATCGAATTCCTCCGGCCAAGGTTTTCGCAGTTGGTCATCGGTGATCGCCGCCTGGTCATCTGCCAGAAAGATGGCTACACCGCCGGGACAGAGGACGCGTCGGAGTTCTTCGCGGTCGACGGGCGAATCGCCGCTGACCACCAGCAGATTGACCAGATTATCGACATAGGGAAGCCGGTTGGCATCGTTCCAATGCCGCACCGAAACTCGACCATAAGCCCCTGATTCGCGGACATGTCGACGAGCCTGCTCGACCCGCTGGCCATCCGACTCCAGCCCCTGGACAGTGAAGCGATCGTCCACGCCTAGTGCCGCGGTCAGTTGCCCCTGGCCACAGCCTAGATGGACGATCAGCCCGCCTTGCACCCCGCTCTGTTCGAGAATTCCCTTGGCCAAGTCCTCGGCCGAGTCGGACTTCGCGATACGAGGCAGAAACGATAGTAGAACGATCACAAGAATTGCCGCGCGGTTCATGGTCAAGACTCCCCGTTTTCAGTAGCACCGGTGGTTTTCCGAATGCCCGTGCAACCGTTTCGCACCTCAGTGGGCTAGCTTCTCCACGGTTCCAGTCTATCCCCCATTCCGTTTGATGCAACCATGCAACGTTGGCAACTTCTGTCGTCTGGACCGGATCTCCCAAAGGTCGGCCACGGCCGGCGCGGCCTCGTAACGCTTTTCAGGGTCACTTCGGTTCGATCTGCTCCAGCACCTTGGCCGAAGCCTCTCGAACAAATGAATCGCTGTCTTTCAGCAAGGGCCGCAATAGCGGAACCGATTCTTCGGCCTGGCCGGAAACCGACCAGTAAGCCGTGGCGGCGGCGATACGGGCACCCTGATCCATATCGCGCAGGCCGTCGTGCAATGCTATTTCGGCGGCACGGGCCTTGCGTCCGATGCGGCGAAGTCCAAAGGCCGCAAACTGTCGCATTCGATCATCTTCGTTGCCGAGCGTCTCAATCAATACCGGCGTGCTGAGGGACAGCAAAAGGTGACAGGCACCAAATTTGACACATATACCCTATCTTTCCCAAATTTGGTGCATGTCACCTTTTCGTCTCTTCTTCAATATCTTGCTCACAAGCCGATTTTCCGATCCCATACGAGCGAAAAAAAAGGTGACAGGCACCAAATTTGACAAGACTGCGTCCTGCCCTTGTTTTTTCCAAGCGGAACAGGGCTCGGGTAAGCGGATTTCTGATGGGATACTTCCAGGGGCAACCGGATTCTTGGTACACTGGGCGTTTCCACTTTCTTGAGGGACCATGAATAGTGATTACGAAGATTACGGGTACGTTGATCCGAGTGGACGAGGATCAGGCGATTTTGCAAATCGATGCTTTCGAGTATCAGGTGCTGATCCCCGAATTCGCTCGGCGCCAATTGCAAATGCAACTCGGGACACCGATCAGTCTGCATACGATTCATTACCTGGATGGCAATCCGGCTCATGGCCGCCTGACGCCTCGCATCATCGGCTTTCTGCAAGAGGTCGAACGCGAATTTTTCGAGCTATTTTGCTCGGTGGACGGCGTCGGCGCACGAAAGGCGCTGCGGGCCATGGTGCGCCCGGTGCAGGATGTGGCGGATCTAATCGAGCAGCAGAATGCGAAGGGCTTGTCAGCGTTGCCGGGCATCGGTCCGGCGATGGCCGAACGGATTATCGCCAAGCTGCGTCGCAAGATGCCCAAGTTCGCTCTGCTGGTAGGCCGTGACGAAAAGTACGAAGCCGAGGTGGAATTGAATGTCGTGGACGAGACATTCCAGGTGCTCACCACCCTGGGGCACTCGGAATCCGATGCCCGTCGCCTGCTGGACACCGTGTTGGCTTCGAAAAGCAAATTCAAGGATGTCGAGGCTTTGCTGCAAGCGGTCTACGATCAGCGTCGCCAATAAGCATGAACGCTGGGTAACCGCTGAATCTGTCGGCTGAGTTCCATCAGACGCTGGGCGGAATCTGTTCGACATGCCGAGTCGGCCAGATCCCAGTCCAGGATCACTTGACAATCCATCTCGACCGGTCGAGCCCCTAATCGCTGGAACCAGGCTACCACCGCATGATTCTCGCGCATCACACAGGCTCGCAAGGTCTCGATGTTGCACTTCTTGGCCAGCGCGTGCAGCGTGGCCAGCAACATCGTCCCGAGTCCAAGACCGTGATAGGAATCGATCACGGTCAACGCTATCTCGGCTCGTTGCGAGTCGCGGGACTCGCGGATCATCCGGGCGATTCCCAACCCAGCCTCGGCAGGATCATCCGGATCGACCGCCCCCCAAGCGATATGTTGGTCCTGATCGACTTCCGTAAAGTACGTCAAATCGCGGTCGGTCAGCCGCCGCAGTTGTCGCCCAAAACGATAATAGATGGATTGAGGTGACAGACTGGACAGGCCTTCCTCGATGCGCATCTTGTCGCCGGGGTGGACCGGCCGCAGCAGGATGGACGATCCGTCGTACAGCCGAGCCAGCACACCGTCATCGACCGGTTCCAAAAGCGGATCTGAGGTCCACGCTTTCAGTTCCATCCAACGATCCTGGTCCATCATCTTGTGGCAGCCTCCAGTCGCAGGATCACGCTTTCGGAACTGGTTCCTGGCATCGGGTACGCAACGACTTTGCGCAAACTGACCTCTTTCAACAATCCGCGTTCCCGCGCTGCTGCTCTTTCGTCGACCCACCCAGGTCCTTTGACAGCCAGCAGGCAACCGAAATCCTGCCAATGATGCTGAAACCACTTGCACATCTTCCACAAGGGACCGACGGCTCGAGCCACCAGGACATCATACCTCAAATCGTCCAGCAGTTTCTCCGCTCGTTCAGCATGCACGGCGCACGGCAGCTCCAATTGATGCACGAATTCTTCGACCACCCGCGCCTTTTTTTGTACCGATTCACAGAGCGAGATATCCAGGTCGTCGCGCAGGATCGCCAGCACGATTCCTGGCACGCCGCCGCCGGTTCCCACATCCAACACTTCCTGCCCGGCTTCCAGTAGTTGGCTCAACTGAAAACTGTCGATCAGATCGCGCGCGACAAACTTGTCCCACGTGGTATGGCGAGTCAGGTTCAAGCGGTCGTTCCACTCCCAAAGCAGACGACAATAGCGTTCCAGTTGCCCGATCTGTGCTTCGGTCACCTCCAGATTGTAACGCGCGATCGCCAGTCGCAGGGTGTCGGAGTCGTCGATGGTCAATATCCACCTCTTTCTACTGCCAGAGACTGTACGAGTTAAAAACGGCCAACGGCGAGAAGATCAACAGCGGGGCCCAGGCGGCCAGCGCGGGGGTGATCAGATAGCTGTTGCCCAAACCATGACATATCAACACCACCAGGAAGAAGAAGGCAACGATCAACACGCACAATCCGGCCGAAAAAAAGACATTGCGACTCTCCCGCGACAACACCACCGGCAGCCCCAACATCAGCAGAGTGATATCCAGCATGGGCTGGACCAAACGAGCATGGACCGCAACGCGCACATCCGCCGAAAAGTCCAGGCTGGGATTTCGCAGGCGAGCGATCAATTCCGTGGTCGGTGAAAAGGTCTGCCAGAGGCTGCTGGCCGCCAAATCCTCGAAACGCACCTTGCTGATCACAAAGCATTGATCCGGCTCCAGCCAAGGGGTATCGCGCGGACTGAGAATCACCGGTTGATCCTCGATCACCAGCGAATCGATTTTTTTGAGATGAGCCGGCTGAATTACGCCACGCAGCAGGTAACCGCCGGGTCGGTCGTCTTGAGCGTCGTGGTAGCAAGCTTCTCGAGCGGTCAATTGCACACCATAACCGTGGACATGCTGGGGCAATCGGAACGCTGGTTCGATAATCCGCCGCTGGGATCGATCGATCTGTTTGCCGCCCAAGCGGATGTCGGTCAGCCGGTCGTAACGCGGCGTCAAGTCCTCGATGCCTCCCGCTAGCATGCTGGAAGCATCGCGAGTCAATCCGTCTCGAAACTTCGGGATGACCAGTTCGCGACTGGTCGCCGCCAGCAAGGCCACGACCGTCGCGCCCGCCAGCAACGGCGAAACGACTCGAATCTTGGGGATCCCCGCAGACATCAGCGCGCACATTTCGTTGGATCGCTGCATCGACGTGGCGGCGAACGTGGCGGCGACCAACGCCATCAAACCGCTCGTCCGATCGAAGAAGGCCAGCGACCGAGCCCCGTAGTATTCGCTGAAGACGACCGCAAAACTGCCGTGCTGTTTTCCCAGGTTCAGCAGATCGTCCAGATTGTTGAGAGCATCGATGACGACGAACAGGCCAGTCAAACTGGCGAAGCAGATCAGCAGAACCTTGACATACAGCCGCAGCACGTAACGGTCGATGATGCCCATGCGAGTCTCGTTCTCATGTCGATGAACGTATGCCGCCGCCGATTCAGCTTCCTGGCTGTCCTTCCAGTCGTCCGGTTTCGACGGTGACTGCGGCGATGGCTCGAGCCAGCTTTTCTACGCCTTCGCGGATTTTTTCACAAGACTGAACGCCGAAACTTAGCCGAATTCTGTTTTTTTGCGGCGGTTCGCCTTCCTCCGGATAGCAGTACTGGCCAGGTACGTACAAAACGCCCTCCTGGATCGATAGTTGAAACAACGGTCCGTCCAGGCCCGCATCGACCGTATCAGGCAGTTCCAGCCATACATAGAGGCCGCCAGTCGGCCGTTCCCAGCGGACATCGTCCAATGGCGAGAGGAATTCGTCGGCAGCGTCCAGCATCGCGGTCAGCTTGCGGTGATAGCTTTCGCGAAGCCCAGCGATATGCGGCTCGTACAGTCCCAGTTGCAGGACGCGAGCCATCAGGTGCTGGGTGAAGTTTGGCGAGCCGAAATCGACATTCCCTTTCAAATCGCAAACCGGTTGGACCAGATGTCGCGGAAGCACTCCCCAGCCGACGCGAATCCCCGGCGAAAACGACTTGGAGAAGGTGCCTGCTACGATCACGGTGTCGCCCGAATCGTCACAAACCCGGGGGCTGGGGATATCCTGGCCAACATATCGCAATTCGCGATAAGCCTCGTCAGAAATCACATGGATCGGGTTGCCTTGCGACCAGCGTTTGGCTGTTTCGACGACAGCCACACGTCGGTCCATGGGCATCGTTGCGCCCGCGGGGTTGTCGAAATAGGGTACCAGGTAGATCGCCTTGACTCGCTGCAGTTCGCCGCCGGCTTGAATGCGTCGCAATTGGTCGTCCAAAGCCTCGGGAATCATGCCTTGCGCATCGCTCGCCACCCCGAATGCTCGGGCCTCCAGTCCCAACAGCATGCCCATGTACACCAGGTAGGTAGGCGAGGCACACAGGACGATATCGCCTGGTTCCAACAAGCTCTCAGAGACCAGATGCAGCAATTGGTTGCTGCCGGCGGTGATCACGATCTGATCCAGATCGACAGGTCGATCTTGTCCATCCGCCTGGTGCATTTGATCCCGCAGCATCCGCCGCAGCCCATGGTAGCCGGGCGTCGATCCGTACTGCAAAGCCGCAGCGGCAGACGGTGAATCCTGCAACAGCGAGGTCATCGCCTGGCGCACCGCATCATCAGGCAGCGTCTGCCCATCCACGAAACCGGCGGCCAGCGAGATCAGCGCCGGGTTCGCCAAAGCACGAGCCATCAACTGGCTGATCGGTTGACCTGCGGCCGCACAGGCGCGGCGACTGGCATGGAACTCCGGATTCATCACTTCGTATCCAACTGACTACGAACCGACTGCTTTCTGCAGCTCTTCGGCTCGATCCGTGTTTTCCCACGTGAAATCTGCGTCATTCCGCCCGAAGTGTCCCCCGGCCGCTGTTTTCCGATAGATGGGACGCCGCAAATGCAAGTATTGGATGATCCGCCCTGGTGTGAGGGGGAAGAATTCCTGGATCACCCGGCAGATGCGACCATCGTCGACTTTGCCTGTCCCCATCGTATCCACGTGCACGCTGACCGGTTCGGCCACCCCGATCGCATAGGCCAGTTGGACTTCGCATCGCTCCGCCAATCCGGCGGCGACGATCGTCTTGGCTACGTGCCTGGCCATGTAGGCAGCGCTACGGTCGACCTTGGTTGGATCCTTGCCGCTGAACGCTCCGCCACCGTGACGTCCCCAACCCCCGTAGGTGTCCACGATGATCTTTCGTCCTGTCAAGCCACAATCCCCATGCGGACCACCGACCACGAATCGACCCGTCGGATTGACATGATACTTGACATCACCGTTGACCAGATCTTGCGGCAAACACGGCTTGACGATCTGCTGGATCACAAAATCGTGGATTTCTTGGCTGCTGACGTCCGGGCTGTGCTGAGTCGAGACGACCACCGTGTCGATTCGTACGGGTTTCTGCCCGTCGTACTCGACCGTTACCTGGCTCTTGCTGTCCGGCCGTAGCCAACTGGTTTCGCCCTCGAATCGAGCGTGCGTCAGCCGGTTCAGGATGCGATGAGCCAACGCGATGGGCAATGGCATCAATTCGGGGGTGTCGTTGCAAGCAAAGCCAAACATCAGCCCCTGGTCGCCAGCTCCGATATCCTTGCCTTGCGACTGGTCCTCGTCGACCCCCTGCGCGATGTCCGGGCTCTGACGGTCCAACGACACCATCACCGCACAGGTATCCGCGTTGATCCCCATGCGATCATCGGTATACCCGACTTGGCGGATGACATCACGGACGACGTTGGGGTAATCCACCACCGCCTTCGTCGTGATCTCACCAGCGACCACCGCGACCCCCGTCGTTACCATGGTCTCGCATGCTACCCGGCTGAACGGGTCCTGCGCAAACAATGCGTCTAAAACGCCATCGGAGATCTGATCTGCTAGCTTGTCTGGATGGCCCATACTAACAGACTCGCTGGTGAACAGATAACGACCGGATGCCACAATCACGCTCCTTTGCTTATTCCACACTCTGGAGAACAAGAAACGCCTCGACCTCTATCAAGTTGGGTCTGAGCGAAAACGCGGATTATAGGCAGATAAGCGGATGGGGGGCAACCGCCTCGCGGGAAAGCGGCGAAGAAAAGTCCAGATGCGAATCTACGGGAAAAATACGTGTGTCGAAACCTTACGATGCGACGATTAAGGGTCTGGCCGCTGTGGGACCGGCGGATTTCGTCTCTTGGTTCGATGGGCCTACGACGCAAGCGGTGACGCTGCTGAACGTGGACTTGTCGACGGTCACGACGGCCGCAGATGTGGTGTTTGGGATCGGTGATCCGGTGACTGAAGCAACTCGCAGGAAATAATCTACCGCGTGCGGCGAGGGGCTCCGACCCCGCCGAAACCGCCAACCGAAGGTCGCACGCGGTATTGGAGACCTTCGGTCGACGAAGTGGCTCGGTCAGAGACCGGCCACAGCGTCAGAGACCGGCCACAGCGCTGCGGGTAGATTGTTCCCTGCGAGTTGCCTAATGCCCTGCTGTGTCGTAGGTATGGGGTGGCTCAGTCCCTAATCGTTAACTAAAATCTCTTCGTAATCCCTCGCAGGCCCCGTAGATATATGTGAAAGATTATGTGTGTGCTTGTTCGCTGGCGACGGCGCCGTTGGCCGTTTTGGGCAAGTTGCCTGAGACGCTTGGGTTGACGGACGGCTTGGCGACGGTGGCCACGACGGATTGGCTGTTGGGTCGACACAGGTTATCGGCGATGCCGATCGACGCGCGGAAAGAGCAGCGGTTCACGGTGGAGAACAGCGGCCCGGGGACGATCACGGTGCTGGCCAACGGATGGAGCGAACCGCTGACCATCCAGCCGCAGGACGTGCTGCTGTTGATCAACGAGAGTTCCCAGAAACGAAAGGGACGGCCTTGCACCCCTGAGCAATCAACCGGGCCCCTGCAAGAAGTGGCCCACAATGAGAAAGAAGAGACTCGAAAAAACAGGATGGGGGCAGCCCCATTTTCTGACACAGCCTGGTGTGTTGTTGACGGGGATCATCAACGGCGGAGGCGTTCGTACAGCGCGGTGGTCTCCGGGCGGATGCTCAACTCGCGGTCCGAGATCGCAGGCCGAGTGACGTCGCGTGTATAGTGACCGGATTCCGGAGCCCCGTACTGCCACGGGTCCTTGTCAAACCAAGTCGTCTGTTTGCCGTGCAATCGAAGCACGCCCGTCTCGAAATCAATGACCACCCGGCCCCATAACGGATCGGCGTAACGCACCGTGCGGACAGGGTCGTACCAGACGTACGATGCGCTGTTGATCTGAATGAAAGGGATGTTGTGTTGGATCACCATGTAATCCTGGTGGTTGTGCCCGCAAAAGACGGCCAGGATCGCTCCGGGCCGCTCGCGTTCTGCCCGCTCCAGAATCGCCATCACTTCGGCGGAATTGCGCAAAACTTCGATCGGTTGGTGGACGAACACGATCACCGGCCGGTCGGTGGCAGCCAGTTGCTCTGTCAACCACTGCTGTTGTTGGTTGCCGATGAAGGCCGCATAGCCCGTACCGCCGCCACCCGGTTCGTTGGCGTCCAGGACGATGCCTCGAATCGGCCCCTGGTCGAACGTATGGTACCGAGACGGCATCCCCAGCCAATCGGCGACTTGCTCGAAGGTATGGCCCCCATCACGCTCGTGGTTGCCCAGCACATGGTACTTGGGGTCTGGGAACGTGTTCCATAAATCTAGCATGGGCTGGCCGTTGGAGGGCTTGCAGAAGTCGCCTAACTGAATGATGAAGTCGACTTGCTGCTCCCGCATGTCAGCAAGAAACGCACGCACGAAATCCAATTCGACCATCCCCGTGCCCGGACGGGCCCAGTCGAGAACCCCGTAATGCACGTCGGAAATGACACCAAACGAAACCCGTTCGCTGACGGCCTGATCCCCCGTTTCGTCCGCCTCGGACGCCGGGCACACAAGCGCAAGCACCGTGACGGCCCCGAAGACAATCGAGTAAATCCCGATACCTGGGCGGTGCCTGTCGGACGCAGTCAATCTGGACCCGTTGATAAGCTTCATGCACTAGGCTCCTGATTCTTCCGGAGGTTAGCAAACGAACCCGATCGATTATAAACGGGTCCTTCTGGAATGCAACCCGTCAAGGCGATCGTGGGATGCATCGGTTTTCCAGGCGGTTATTGCTCGCGATCCGGGTCGGACTTGGTCGCTCTTGCCCGGACATCGTACAACATCCCCAAGGCTCGTTGTAAAGAACCGCCACCGAACTTCTCTCGAATCTGGTCGGAAACTTCGTCCAGACGCGTTTGTTGCTCGTGCTGCGGGTCTGGAAACAGACTGAGTTGTACCGCTTTCGGCCGATCCAAGCCGCTGACGCCCACGCCCAACAGCCGGATCCGCAACCGTCTGGCAGGCAGGCGTTCGGCCAACATCCGAGACGCAATTTGCCGAATCTCCTGCGTGACATCGGTGGCCTGGGGCAACGTCTGTGCGCGGGTGACGGTATGGAAATCAGCATAACGCACCTTGAGCTGCACCGTGCGGCCTTGCAGCCCGTGTCTCCGCAAGCGGCAGCCCACCTGTTCACTCAGTTCCATCAGCCAGGCCTGCAGGGTTTCCGGATCGGTGACATCCTGTGCGAACGTGGTTTCGTGCGAGATCGACTTTGCCTGTTGCTCGGGTACCACGGGCCGGTCATCGATTCCCCGCGCCAATTCCCACAGGTGTTGGCCGCTGTGCCCAAACTGCTGTTGCAGCAGATCCAACGGCAACTGCCGCAACTGCTCGATCCGCCGGACGCCCAGTCTTTCGAAGATGGCGCCGGTCACCTTGCCCACGCCCCACAAGCGGCCGACCGATAGGGGATCGAGGAACGGCTGTTCTTTTCCCGGCTCGACCACGACGAATCCATCGGGCTTCTGCAGGTCGCTGGCGATTTTTGCCAGGAACTTGTTCGGTGCCACTCCGACCGAGGCGACCAACTTGAGTCGCTGGTGAATTTCGTGCTTGATCGCTCGGCCGATCTGGACCGCCGATCCGAACAAGGACTGGCTGCCGGTCACGTCCAGGAAGGCTTCGTCCAGCGATAGAGGTTCGACCAGCGGGGTATAGCTGTGGAAAATGGTTCGGATCTGTTCGGAGATTTCGGCGTAATCCTCCATGCGCGGCCGTAGAAAAATCCCCCGCGGACACAGCCGCTTGGCAGTCACGGCGGGCATGGCACTGTGGATGCCGAATGTGCGAGCCTCGTAGCTGGCTGCTGCCACGACGCCGCGTCCCTCGGGCGTGCCGCCCACGATCACCGGGCGGCCGACCAACTCGGGCCGGTCACGCTGCTCGACCGAAGCGTAAAAGGCATCCATGTCAATGTGCAGGATCATCAGGGTGGCATCGCGGTCGGGGCTTCGTCCAGTATGCTGATTCGCCGGCAACGGGTCGCCGCGTTCCTTAGTGTACCAACTGCGGCGGGTAGGTGGCAGCCGGGGCGACGGTGTATACTGGGCTCAGCGATGCCCGCCGTGGAGATGTCAGCAGCAAACCAACGGCATCGCTTGACCTGGTTGCGGGTGAAATGAATCCTTCAAGCATGGGGAGCGTCAGCAGATGGACAAACGATCCGTTCTCGCCAGTGCCGTACGGATACAACCAGCCGTCCCAGGGCTGATCATCTTCGGTCTGGTGACCTGCGCGATGCTTGGAAAGCCGAGCCACGCGGTCCAGCCATTTCCGGGCACCGATCTGTATGTCCCCCAAGGCGATTTGGCCGAGCAGACGCTGGACGGGATCGCCCGGTTCCTGCTGGAACGAACCGAACATTCGGTCGAAGGTCGAGCGGCCCACTGGAACCGTGACTTGCAAAGCCCCGAGCGTTATTCGCAATCCATCCAAGCCAACCGCGAGCGTTTGCGTCGCATCATCGGCGCCATCGAGGATCGCCATCCGGTCACGGCACTTGAGTTGATCGCCTCGACGACCGTGCCGGCCAAAGTCGCCGAAACGGACACCATGATCGTCTGGTCGGTCCGCTGGCCTGTCCTCGGACCGATCACAGGCGAAGGGTTGTTGCTCGAGCCAAAGTCGCCGGTGCGAGCCTGCGTGATCGCGCTGCCCGATGCGGATCACAGCCCCGAACAATTGGTCGGCCTGATACCGGGGTTAGATCCCCCAAACCAGTATGCTCGGCGACTGGTCGAAAACGGTTGCCGAGTGCTGGTGCCCACGTTGATCGATCGGCGGGACGATTTTTCGGG
>SKVE01000753.1 GCA_007129635.1 Planctomycetaceae bacterium | reverse complement strand
CGTTTTCGCCCAGTTTTGTCCTCCGGGAACGTAACGACTCTTGTTCCCCACTGGGCGGTCCGCTTTCTTTGGAGTGCGGTGGCTTGACGCCGCTTTGGCTGTGCCTTTCTCTCTCTCCGCTACTCCAACAGCCATCGTGCACAATGCCAAGCTGACGCAAAACGAAAGCGGCGTCAAGCCACCGCACTGCGAAAACGGCCCGAATCTCCTGCTAGGAGGATCTCCACAGAACAAAAACGGGATCAAACACTTTGCCCTTGACAACCACAAACTGAACACGCCAGGTCGGGAGTCGTTTTCGGCCGACGACGGACTCTAGGGAAACCGCCTTCCCGAAAACGACTCTCGACCCCGTCCACGAACGCAAAAGTCCCATGATCGTAGCATAATCGCCCGAGCATGCCCACGCGAGCCAAGATGCAACGGGAAAGACGTTATCGGTCCGGAGCGCCCCATCGACCGGAAAGCTCTTCCAGCATTTGGCGGGCGTATTGGCGCAGCATCGCTTGGTCGGCCTCTAACAATTCCTCCAACGCGGCTTTGCCGGAACGGTCGCCCAATTGGGCCAGTGCCCAAGCGGCATTCGTGCAGATAGCCCACGCCGTCTCGAAATCCCTGTTTTCCTCACCGACCGCCGACTGTCGAGATACCGACAGATACGGTCGGATAGCATCTACGGCACGAGCGTCACCGATACGGCCCAGCGCGACGATAATCAATGATGCCAAGGGCGGGGGACAGTGGTCGACGCGCTCGAACATGTCGTCGTTATAGTTTCCGCGGCGGGCGGCGCTCAGTGCTTCCGGCGGCGGATCGCCGAGCAGTTCGATCATCGCAGGTACAGCCTGTCGCTCACCGAAACGGCCCAGCAAGATGACCGCCGACCAATACAGGGGAACCGAAGGACGATGGGAGGCCTCGGGCAAGGTATAGACGAACCGCCGCACGTTGCGTTGTTCGAGCCATTCGATCAGCACTGGTACCGCAGTCCGATCCCCCAGCATTCCCAGGATCAACGCGGCCTCGTCGCGCGCGGGGCCGTGATCGCCGGCCAGCAACGGCCGCAGTCGCTTGCGGACCTGGTCGCCAGCCAGATACAGCCGCACCATGCCTTCCAACGCCTGGTCCGTACCCAGCCGGGCGACCGCTTCGTCCAAGGTCAACGGTGCGGCTGACGGTGGGAATTGCTGCTGGCGCTCGGTGCGCCAAGGATCCTGGCGGTGCAATTCGTCCGGGGACGGCCCCCCTTCGATCGTCCGATCGGGCACATCATCATCTCGCAAAACGCCCAGCCGCACCAATTCGTCCTGTAGCCGATCGACGGGGATTTCGCGCGGTGGAACGTTCAACCGGCAGGCCATCGCGGCGGCCACTCCGGCAGCTTCGCCCAGATGTTCCAGGTCGGACTGCATCCGGCCGCCGACCAAGGCATCGTGGTCGGTCGAGTACGCTTTGGCTGCAACCAGAATGTTTTCCAGGCCTTGCGGCAGCAAGCAGCGGTAGGGGATGCTGCCAAGGATCGGCCGCCGCCATAGCCCGAGCAGGGCGGTCCAGTCCTGAGCCAAATCGCTCTGATTGGCCGAATTCGGGAAATGCGTATCGTAGTTCGAACGCCATCGGCAGATGGTGTCGGGAAAGACCCGTTGGTGGATGGCATCTTCAAAAGTCACGACGTAATCGCCCAGGATGCGACGGCTCTCGCGGATGTTCAGGCTGACCGCAGGCGATGGAGCCTGAAGGTACGACACCGAAATATCGCCGGGATGGGTCGGATCACGGAGCGGCCCATGTTCGATTTCGTGCAAGAATCCGTCGCTGCAGCGGCCCTTCTGGTATGCCGCCCCGGCTGCCGCAGCGATGGCAGCATGGCCCGTGGCGTCGATGACGACGCGAGCCAGCAGCACGTAACGGCCTGCCCCGTTTTCGATCACGACGCCGGTGACCCGATCGCTTTCCACCACCGCGCCAGCCCCAAAACTCTGGTAGTAGATCGTCACTTCGGCCTGGACCGCAAGGTCCTGCAGGGCGAACTTTTTGTCTTCGCCCGAAAAACGGACCTTTTCCAGCGGTCCGGTACCCGTGGATTTCGTCAACCGGATGCGGTCACCCACCTCCTGGCGCAGACGGCTCTTCCACGGCACACCCCAGTAGTAGCTGTTCACGCGATTGCTGCTGGTGCCTCCCAGATTCGGCAAGACCTCGATGACCGCAGTACGAGCCCCTTGACGAGCCGCGGCGATCGCCGCGATCGCTCCGGACGTGCCGCCGCCCACGACCAAAACGTCATATTCACCCCGGACCGGCAATTCGATGGCCTGATGCCTGACGGTCGGATACGTTTGACCCGGCTCGAGCCCCTCGAGCAACTCGCGGATCGCACCAAGTTGGTGACGGTTTTCGTCTTTCGAAGTGCCTGCGCCCGTCGCGGGGAAGGCGGCGATCCTGCGGCTCATGCTGCTGGCCGCTTGTCCGGCCGCGTCGCCGACCGTCAGCAGCGTCGACAGATCGCCCATGTCCGGATGCGGGTCGGCGATCCGCCCCGTAACGACTAAGCCCCGGACACCGATGGGCAGCAACAGGCCGCTGCGCGAGAAATCCCGCGCATCAATCTCCTGTTGGCTGCGTTGCGTCCGGCAGACGACAACCGGCATCTCGTCGATCCAGGCTTCCGGCCCGACGACGAAGCTGCCCAACTTGACTCCCTCGGCCACCAACGCATCGCGCACCGCGAAGCTGGCTTCCATCGTCTGTTGTTGGACAGCGGACAGGTCGTTGGCTAGGTCCTGGCCGATGACCGCTTGGACGGTCAACTCGACGAAGCCGTCGTGAACCACGATGCGGTCCTCTGCCAAGCGAAGACTGCCGCCCATGGGCCGCTGTCCCAGTGGCAGGTTCTCGGTGCGTCCTACGGCGATGAAACGACGAGCCGTTTTCGTGCCCGTCAAGTCCCGAGCAAGCTGGCAACCCGCCGCACGGGCGATCCTCGCATCCGATGTGGCATCAATCACGCTCTTGGCCAAGACCGCCTGGCAGCCGTTATGACTGGAAAACACGACACCACACACGCGATCATCTTCCGCGATCACGCCGGTGGGCATCGAGAACAAGTAGGTCGTGATCTTGGGCTCGTCGGCCAATCGCTGGTGCAGGTAAGTCCGTAACCTGTGCGGATCGACCCGATGTCCCGACCAGATCCGTCCGGTGGCCAATTCTTCCCAGATATTTTGAGCTGTCGGCGCCGTGTCCGGCGGCGCCACGCCCGATGTATGGCACCGATAGGTGGCAGTCAACTCGTAGCCCAACTGGTTGCGCTGCTCGATCAGAATCACGGACGATCCCGACTGGGCCAACCGCAGTGCGGCCGCCACTCCCGCAACGCCGCCCCCGGCGATGACCACGTCCGCTCGTCCAACCACCGGCAAGTTCCGCTCGCTCTGTTCAACAACGGCGAACCCATCGGAAGCCGTGGTGATGCGGCGAACCACCAGTTCGACCGGTTCCCCGACGGCACCAGCGCCAGCGGAAGAAGCCGGTTGAGGCGAGATAGATTCCGGCCCGCTCTTGGATTCGG
>SKVE01000006.1 GCA_007129635.1 Planctomycetaceae bacterium | reverse complement strand
TCCCATCTTTTGCAGCTTTTGACGAATCATGCCGATCCCGTCATCCATGGCCAGAACCGAGGCCAACGCCATGCGGCGAATCTCTGGCTGGACATGCTGTAGACGCGCCATGTACTGCGGCGGTCCTTCAATGGGCGAGTGCGGTGCGAAGTAGCCGAGCAGCAGGAAGAAAGGCCGGTCGTCCTGCTTGCGACGATCGAGAAACGCCAGTGTGGCTCGAGTTTGAATGTCAATGCGATAGTGCGGATCGCGGATCCTCTGATAGCCGTCCGGCACGTCGCGACCCTCTAAATCGAACGTGGCGTGATACTCCTGCATGTAGCCCATGAACATCTCGGTGAAACCATGCCGATCCGGCAGGCTTTCGCGGTCGAAATAGACTCGACGGTTTTCATCGTAGCCGATTTCCAAATGCCACTTGCCGATCATACCGGTGACGTAACCCGCATCGCGCACACGCTCGGCGATCGTATACTCCTCATGCGACAACGGTCCGCGGTGGTTGTCGTCCAAGCCGAAGGCGTTCTGGTGCCGCCCGGTGACCAGACCGGCGCGGGAGGGGATGCACTGCGGCGCGGTGACGTAGCCGTTGGTAAACCAAGCTCCGTCGCGGGCCAGTTGATCCAGATGAGGTGTCCGTACATCCGGGTTGGTCCCGTGGATGCCGAGGTCGGCGTATCCTTGATCATCCGTAAACACCAGGATGATATTGGGTCGGTCGGGTGCTTCCGCGAATGCGAAACCGGCCCACGCAGCGACAACACACAACCAAGTCTGGAACACCAACGTACGGGTCATCATTTTGCTCCCTTTGAAAACCATTGTTTCACGACCTTCCTGTCTGCGGGATCATCACTAATCAGTGACGTAGCAGCCGAGATCCGAATAGCCCATGTCATCGGCGATGATGAATCGATGGATCAATGGTGGGCCTCTCTTTTATCCGGTGGGTTCGAAAAGCGATACGACGCGCACGGTCATCCGTTCATCTGGCAGCGTAACCCGTTGTCTCGTGCCGGGCAACGCCCCGGATCGCTACGGCAACCGGATCGGCTGCGGAGCCTGACGCGACCTGGGGCCTCCCACTGAAACACGCAAGGGCTTGGCTCCCCTCTTGAATCGTTCGCGGCCGCATGGGAGACTTCCGCAGTGGGTCGTTTCATGTGCCGTAAAAACGGGGAATCGCTGATGAGTACGCTTTGTCTGAGAGAGGTGGTTCGGTTCCTGTGTCCTGTGTTGCTTGGGGTCTGCATGCTCGGTCCTTCGCCGGGTCGCGCGGACCAGCCGGGGTTGCCTAATCCGTTCTTCGTGTTCGACAACGGACTGCGTGGCGTCGATGATCCGACGACGGTGCTCCGTCGATTGGGCTATGCGGGGATGGGGGCCAGCGGTTTTCAGGTGGCTCCGTTGGTCCGGCAGTATCAGGAGGCGGGGCTGAAGGTGTTCAGCACCTACGTGGGCTGCAACCTGGATAAGACGCCTGCTTACGATCCGCAGATGTCCCGGATGATGGACGAATTACAAGGCACCGACGTGGTCGTATGGTTGACCGTCATCGGCGGCCGATACGGACAAGAGGATGATCGGGCAGCCGAGATCGTCGGTGAAATCGCGGAGATGGCGGCTGCTCGCAAGCTGCCGGTCGCCTTGTATCCGCACAGCGGATTCTATGTGGCAACCACGGCCGATGCGCTGCGATTGGCCCGGCTGGTGGACCGCCCGAATTTGGGCGTATCGATCAATCTGTGCCATGAACTGATGACGGACCAGGGTGCCAAGCTGGACGAGACGATCCGGCAAGCGGCCGATCTGCTGATGATGGTATCGATCAATGGCGCGGATGCGAAACAGCCAGGCTTCGGTTGGGACCGGTTGATCCAGCCGCTGGGTCAAGGTGATTTTGATGTGGCCGATTTTCTGCGGAAGATACGTCAGACGGGTTACGAAGGCCCGATCGGGCTGCAGTGCTATGCGGTGCCCGGCGACCCCGTAGAAAACTTGCAACAATCGATGCGCACCTGGAAGCAATACCAGGCCCAGCTTGGCGAACCCTTGACCACTTCGCCTTGAGCTTGATGACACCGATCTACGTGGCCCCCGCGAACCTTGAGAGCTGATCCATGACCTTTCCATCAACTCCTTCGACCGACCACGCTTCGGCCGTAATCCCCGCCCCTGTTCCGCTCGCATCTTTGGTCAACCGTGCCCAGGTGGGTTTCGAGGATCGTTTTGGTCGCTCGCCGCGTTGGATCGCTGCGGCTCCGGGACGGGTGAACGTGATCGGCGAGCACACGGATTACAACGATGGCTTCGTCCTGCCGATGGCGATCCAGCGTTACGTGGTGATTGCGGCGGATCGACCTCAACCGACCTCGCGACCGATGCCGATCCGACTGAGCAGTTCGGCGTTTGAACAAGCCGAATGGATCTCGCTGGACCACACCAGCCACAAGCAACTCGCCCCGTGGGCTCGGTATGTCCTGGGAGTTTTGGTTGGATGTCGCGATGCGGGGATGGAGGCGGGGGCGTTGGACATGCTGGTCGATTCCAACGTGCCGTTGGGTGGCGGGTTGTCCAGCAGTGCTGCCCTGGAGGTGGCCACGGCGACGCTGGTCGAGGCCGTGACGGGTCGATCGATGCCGCCTGTTGACAAGGCGCTGTTGTGCCAGCAGGCCGAGCATCGATTCGCGGGCGTGCCGTGTGGGATCATGGACCAATTCAGTTCCGTGTTCGGGCGTCCAGATCATCTGATGCTGCTCGATTGCCGTACTGCCGAGATCACTCCGGTGCCCCTGAACGATCCTCAAGTCCAAGTGCTGATCATCAACACCAATGTCAAACACGAATTGACGGGCGGCGAGTACGCCGAGCGTCGTGATCAGTGCGAACGGGTGGCGAAGGCACTCGGGGTGCACTCGTTGCGGGACGCTACACTCGATCTGTTGGTCGATCGATCCGCCGCGTTACAGCCCGTCCTGGTCCGCCGCGCACGGCACGTGATCGGCGAGATCGAACGGACGCGTCAGGCTGCCCAGGCCATCGCTGCCGGCGACTGGGGACGCACGGGACAACTGATGGATGCCAGTCATGCTTCGCTGCGGGACGATTACGAGGTGAGCTGCAGGGAACTGGACCTGTTGGTCGAACTGGCGGGCCAGCAGCCGCCCGGTGCTGTGATCGGTTCGCGCATGACCGGTGGCGGCTTCGGAGGTTGTACGGTCAGTCTGGTGCGAAGCGAGCATCTGGAAGCTGTGGCGCACGCGATCCATGACGGCTACCGAAATCAAACCGGTATCGAGCCCAGTCTGTTTACCACACGGCCGGCGGCCGGCGCCCATATTGTTCGTGGTTGATGCCGGGTGGCTGCCGGCCATGGCGGTTCATCGCCCAGGAGGATCATCAGCATGTCGGAAGAACAGCCGCATCGTCGTTACAACCCACTGACGGGCCAATGGATTCTCGTGTCGCCTCATCGCACCCAGCGTCCCTGGCAGGGGCAGCAGGAGGAATCTGCAGGGCAATCGCGGCCGCCTTACGATCCCACGTGCTACCTGTGCCCGGGCAACCGGCGGG
>SKVE01000368.1 GCA_007129635.1 Planctomycetaceae bacterium | reverse complement strand
TGGATGCTGCCGACCTTTCGACGATCGGGCTGGACGCTACATCGCGAGTGGTGACTTGGTCGGATAAAAGCGAACACCAATTTCAGGCCAAGGTGGATGACGGGTCGTCGCGACCTCAATACGTCCAGCAGGGACTGGGCGGTTTGCCGGTCGTACAGTTCGCCGATTCGACGAGTCTGGCGATCGCCCGGACCACCGAGCCGTTGAATGTGGACGACCAATACACCATCCTGTACGTCGCCCGCGGGGACCAGGGGGCCTTGTTTTCCAAAGGTTCAGGTGATGCGTCCGGCAGTTTTGTGTGGACGCATGGAGTCACCGGGTTGCGGATCGGCGGTGTTTCGTTTGCCGTACGCGGTGATACGGGGCGCGAGGCTCGAGTCCGCGTGGTGCGAGCCGATTCGGATCAGATCGGCTGGTTCATCGATGGACATGCCCATCTTCCCAGTACACAGACCGGATATCAGGTGCGGACGAGAAACGTGTTACGGATCGGTGCTGTCTTGCATCGGCCCGGGGACACGCAGCAGTTCTTTCACGGCCAGTTGGCGGAATTGTTGATCTACGATCGAGCCCTGGAGGATGACCAACGGCAGATGTTGGAAGGTTACCTGGCCAACAAATGGCTGCATGGAACCGACGCACCCGAGCCGCTGACGGTGGAGTTGGCCCAGGCGATCGCGGCGGACCAGCCGCCCGATGAATCGGTGGCCTCGGCACCGGCCGCACCATCTGCAGAAGCTGCCGACGACACGGGGGCTCCGGACATGACGGCCGAAGCCGTCGAATCGGACGAGCGTGACCGAGACGATCACCAGGCAGCCTTATCCGCGGGCTACGTCGTGTTGAAGCCCAGCCTGTTGCAAGCTTCCGGGCGATCCCAACTGCGGCTGCTGCACGATGGCGTCGTCCTGTCGGATGGGGCAGATCGCGAAAACGAGGAGTATCGGATCGAGATCGAGACGCCGTTGCAAGGGCTGACGGCATTGCGACTGGAGGCGTTGCCACATGAATCGTTGCCGGCCAACGGACCAGGTTGGGCTTCGGCAGGCCGTTTTTCCTTAGCGCAATTCCGCGCCCGGCTGGAATCGATCGACGGGTCTCAACCGGCCGTCGAACTGCGTCTGACCCCTGTGGGAGAACCTGGCAACGATATGGTCGGGCGACTGGTCGACGGATCGGACCAGACCACATGGTCCGTTCGACGACGAGGCGAGGTTGTACCGATGATTTTCTTGCCAGCCACGCCGATCGACTTGCCGCCCGGCCAGCGGCTGGTTGTCAGCTTGGCGCAGCGCGAGAATCTGGGCAGCTTCCGCTTGCTGGCCACCGCTGCCGACGTGCCGCTGGCCGCACGTGTTCCTGACCGGGCTCCTGCGCCGTCGGCGGAAGATGCGGGCGAAGATGCGGGCGAAGATGCGGGCGGAGGGTTCGTTTTGTTCGTCAACCTGGGCGGCCCAGCGTATCAGGACCAGCTCGGCAACCAGTGGCAACGTTCCGACCGGCTGGAGGCCCAGGATTTTGGGCACGAGGGCGGCATTTCGGCAGGCAAGCCCGTCCAGTCGTTTCCGCAGCTTTTGTGGGCCGAGACGGCCATCCGCGGACTGACCGCCTTCCGTGCTGCGGTGCCCGACGGCATCTATGAAGTGACGCTCTGTTTTTGCGAGCAGTGGACCACCGATGCGGATCGGCGAGTCTTTTATACGGTTTGGGAACGCGGCACCCCACAAGCCTTTCAGCGTTCGTTCCGCGGGCCTGGCATCGGCGGACCGTGGCAGCATGTCGAACGCCGCGTCGCGGTGCGCGACGGGCAACTGGATATCGAATTCAGTCCGGTGCGCGAGGGTACGTTTTCGATCCTCAGCGGCATCGTCATCCGCCAAGTCGCCGAGGCGTCCGGAGCGGGACGAAAACGCTGATCCGCCCCCAAGGATCATTGGCAAACGGCCGTTGGCAAACGGCGGGAGAACTGCTCTGATAGCAGGCAGTTTTTCTGCCCCAGTCCCGGGGTTGAACAGTCCAGGTCTTGAGCGACCAGCAGGGCCAAGGGAAGGAGCGGTTGATGAACGAAGCATCACGGGCGGTTCATTCGCGCAGTTATGTCGTGGTTTGCGCTGTCACGGCGGCGCTGGCCGGATTCTTATTCGGCTTTGATACGATCGTGATCTCCGGCGCCGAACAGCAGATCCAGTCCCTCTGGCGACTGGACGGGTTCACGCACGGCATGTGCATGAGCGCCGCGCTCTGGGGTACGGTGCTGGGCGCGATGTTGGGCGGCTGGCCGACCGAACGGCTGGGCCGTCGCAAGACGCTGTTGGCGATCGGCATCCTGTACTTCGTATCGGCGATTGCGTCCGGCCTGGCGCCAGATACTTACACGTTCATGATCGCCCGCTTCATCGGTGGTGTGGGGGTGGGCATCGCGACGGTGGCTTCGCCGCTGTACATCTCGGAGATTTCGCCGCCTCACCTGCGAGGCCGACTGGCGGGCATGTTCCAGTTCAATATCGTCTTCGGTATCCTGATCGCATTCGTGTCGAACTACTTCATCGGCAGGTACGTCCAACAGGCGATCGCCTGGCGTTGGATGTTGGGCGTGGAAGCCTTTCCGGCTCTGTTGTACACGCTGCTGTGTTTTCGCATTCCGGAGAGTCCGCGGTGGCTGATCGTACACGGCGGGCAGCAGCAGGCGGGCGCCGAAGTGTTTCGCAAGATCAATCCGGACTTTTCGACGGCCCAGATCGACACCTTGGTCGAATCGGTTTCCGAAAGTGTCGGGGACCGGGCCACCGCCGCCAAATTCTGGACGGCTCGGCTGAAGGTTCCCATCCTGTTGGCGATCCTGATCGCTGCCTTCAACCAATTGTCCGGAATCAACGCCGTGCTGTATTTCGCCCCCCGACTGCTCGGGCTGGCCGGCGTCCCCGATCCGTTATCCGCATCGATCGGGATCGGCATTACCAATCTGATCTTCACGTTTGTCGGTTTGTGGTTGATCGACCGGTTGGGCCGCCGCACGTTGCTGTATATCGGCTCGGTCGGCTACATCGCCTCGTTGGCCGTCTGCGCCTTTTTCTTCCTGACCTATCCTGCCTTTCGCGCCGTGTCCACCGCGATCGAGGTCGAAACCGCGGCTCAACAGATGCTGCAAATGGATGAGCCCGATGCCGTATTATCGGAAGCGGACCGACAAACCATCCAGCAGACCTACGATCAGGCTCGGCTGTCGCTGGTCGCGGCCACATCGCGTGAGGGCTACTCGGGGACGGCGGTCCAGTTCCCTGCCGATGCCGACCCGCAGGAGACCCTGGCGATTGCCACCGCAGCCAAGGAGCAGGCGTCGTCCATCTTAGGCTTTCGGAAATTCGTCATCCTGTTTTCCATCATGGCCTTCATCGCCGCCCATGCCGTTGGCCAGGGAGCCGTGATCTGGGTCTTCATCAGCGAGATCTTTCCGAACCGGAACCGAGCGGCAGGTCAGGCCTTGGGCAGCGTGACCCATTGGCTGTTCGCCGCCACGATCACCATGGTGTTTCCGCTGGCCATCAGCACGTTCGATGCCGGCGTGCTGTTCG
>SKVE01000406.1 GCA_007129635.1 Planctomycetaceae bacterium | reverse complement strand
TTCTTCGGCCGTTTGGTGCTGTTCCGGCTGGCTGTGGAAGATCTGGCGGGCGGAGTCGAGCAGGTGGATCTGCCGAAGATCCTGCAGGATCTTGAGGAGTTGGCGGCTGAGGCGTCGAAAAACCCCAACACGTTCATGATGCTCAGCGATGCGGCTGGGGTTTTCTTCCAGTCCGGAAATCGGGAGGCAGCCTTGCAGGCCTACCGAACGATCGGTCAAACGTTTCAGGATAGCGAAGACGAGGAAGAGGCGACCGAGGCAGCGGTGATGCTGGAACGGGTGCGCATCCTCGAAGCGGAAATGGATGTGAAACTGCAGGCGGTCGTGACGGGCGAAGCCGCCGATGAAGGACAACTGCTGCAAACGATCGAGATGCTGGTCAACGCCGAAGATGCCGGGATGGGTACGTTGATCGAGATGGGCCAAGTCGCCACGGTTCTGGAGATGACCGATCACCACGAAGTGGCCAAGCAGGTGTACGAGAAGATCCGAGCAGCTTTCGCGCAGCATTCGGATGCCGATCTGGCTGAGTTGGCGGGGGAGATGACAGCTAATGGTTTGAGACACGTCGCCTTGCTGGGCGAACCCCTGGAGGTGACCGGCGTGAAACTGGATGGTTCACCGTTCGACTGGTCGCAGTACGAGGGCAAGGTAGTCCTGGTCAGCTTTTGGACTTGGACCGATCCCTGCCTGTACGAGATCTCGAATATCATCCAGGCCTATCAGCAGTACCGCGACCGGGGCTTCGACGTGGTCGGCATCAACTTGGACGAAGACACCGCAACCGTTCGGCGTTTCATGGACATCCAGCCCTTGCCATGGACGGTCGTGGTCAGCGCCGACCCCGAAAAACAAGGGCCTCAAAATCCGTTGGCGGTGCATTGTGGCGTGGATCTGTTGCCATTCGCGATCCTGCTGGACCAGGAAGGCAAGGTCGTTGCGCTGCACGCCAGGCAGAATCGACTGCATGAGAAACTGCAAGAGTTGCTCGGTCCGCCGGCGGGTGATCTTCCCGGGGCTCTCCAGGGACTCGAACCCGCATTGCCCGCCGTGCCAAACTGAGTGTTGGAGACCCAGCAAACATGCAGATCGATGAATTCCCACGGCTGGACGTGATCGCGGTGGGGGCGCACCCGGACGATGCAGAAATCGCCTGCGGTGGCACGCTGGCTTCTCTGGCTCGGCAGGGTTATCGAGTCGGCATCATCGACTTGACCGACGGCGAACCCACGCCGAATTCGCCGGGCCCCCACGTGCGACTGCAGGAGGCCCAGCAGGCGGCTCAAGTGCTGGGCGTGCACCAACGGACCATTTTGAATCTGCCCAACCGGCGATTGTTCGATTCGTTCGAAGCGCGGGTGATGCTGGCCAAGGAGTTTCGCAAGTACCGACCGACGGTGGTGATTTCCTTTGGTGACAAGACGCCGAACGCTTCGCCCGACCACTGGCAGGCAATGCAGATCACCGATGCCGCCGTGTTCTATTCGCGGCTGACGAAGTGGGACGAACATTTCGATGGTCTGCCAACCCACAAAATCGCTTCGCAGCTCTATTTCCGGTTGGCTTTCGAACCGGCGGTACTGAGCGGGTATCACCACGATTTCACCGTGGACATCTCGGACACCCTGGAGACCAAGCTGCAGTCCATCCGCTGTTATCAGACCCAGTTTCCACCCGATCGCGAATACGTGTTCGACCGCATTCGCGGCGCCGCGCTGACCACGGGCGCGGCTGCAGGGTTCTATGCGGGCGAAACCTTTGTATCGCCGCGGATGCTCGGGACACGCGACATGTTGAAATTCCTCACCGGCGGCTGATCCGCTCGAGGCTTGACGGACACCCTGCGTTATGGTTCACGACGATTTCGTCACATCGGTTGGTCTGCAGACCGTGGCGCAGCGCGAGGCGACTTTGCTGGCGCCCTATGCCATGCACAGCGCCGACTCGAAAGGCCGCAAATACCCGGAATCCGAACAGCCCTATCGAGGCCCGTTCCAACGCGATCGCGATCGCATCGTGCACAGTTCCGCATACCGGCGTCTGAGCGGCAAGATGCAGGTGTTCACCGGCGAGATGGGCGATTACCATCGCACTCGGTTGACCCACACCCACGAAGTCGCATCGATTGCCCGCACGATCGGGCGCGCGTTGCGATTGAACGAGGATCTGATCGAAGCCCTGGCGTTGTTTCATGATATCGGGCATCCACCCTTTGGCCATGCGGGCGAAGACGCGTTGAATGAATGCCTGGCGGACCAAGGAGGGTTTTCGCATAACCACTACGCCTTGGTGATCGCCGAACAATTGGAAGCTCGCTACCAGAGCTTTCCGGGCTTGAATCTCACGTTCGAGGTTTTGGAGAGTCAGGCCACGCGCGTCGACAAGACGGCCGGCGGGCCCGCTCCGCTGCTGGAGGCCCAGGTGGTCGAAGCGGCGGACAGTATGACTTACGATGCGCATGACGCGGACGACGCCGTCAAACTGGAACTGGTCAGCCTGGACGAACTGGCCGAGATTCCCCTGATCCGCGATACGATCAGCTCGGTCCACCAGCGGTTTGGCGGTCTCAGGGGGAAACTGTTGCGCAAGGCCGTCGTCCACGAATTGATCGACTGCCAGGTTACCGATCTGCTGCAGACCACCGGTCCAACGCTCGCCCGCTGCCGGTTCGCAAATCCCGACCAGGCACGCCGCTCCGAATTTCGCGTCGGCCCCAGTCTCACGCTGGCGGAGCGGAAAGAACAGTTGGAGTCGTTTCTGTATCAACGCGTCTATCGTCATCCGCAGTTGGTCGCCGTTCGCTCGCGAGCTCAACAGCAATTGAGGGCGATGTTTGCCGGCTACTGTCGGCGCCCTGCCCTGTTGCCTCAGAAGTTCCGCGATCGAGCCGAAACGTTTGGCATTGCCGCCGCGGTGGGCGATTATCTGGCCGGCATGACCGACCGCTACTGCGAACAGCAATTTCGGCTCTATTTCGAGAATAAACCGACGTGACATCAAGCATGGGAAGATCTGGAGAAGAACAGTCAGCGACCGCATGGCTGGCCGAAATCCGAGGGCAGATGGATCTGGCGATGGGGACGGATCGCCATCGTCTGCGTCGACAACTACGCGCCGTGGAACGAGCGGCTCGCGAGGGCAAACCATGGGATCGTTCGCTGGCTCGATTGCGCCGGCAGTGGGAACGATCGGTCGCACTGCGACGCAAACGCTACCAGGATGTCCCTACGCTGGCGTTCGACCCGGAGCTGCCCATCACGGCGCGGATCGACGACATCACCCAAGCGGTCCGCCAGCATCCGGTGACGATCGTTTGCGGCGAGACAGGTTCGGGGAAGAGTACCCAGTTGCCCAAGATCTGCCTGGCTTTGGGACGAGGGATCGACGGCTTGATCGGACATACCCAACCACGACGTATCGCCGCCCGCTCCGTCGCCGCACGTATCGCCGAGGAACTTCAGTCGCCGCTGGGATCGCACGTCGGTTTCAAGATCCGTTTCACCGATACCACGCAATCCGAGACGTACATCAAGTTGATGACCGACGGGATCCTGCTGGCCGAAACGCAAGGCGAC
>SKVE01000153.1 GCA_007129635.1 Planctomycetaceae bacterium | reverse complement strand
GTCGGCGCGGTCGAGAATCCGCTCCAGCCTGCACATGTAGTCCGGGCGAAGAGCCCCGTCGCTCTGGATGGCGGAATTCTGCCAGCCGCGGTTACCGTAGCCGGTGGGGCTGCCGCCCTGCAGGTTCACCACGGCGCACAACAGTCCGTGCCGGTACCACGCGGGCATGGCGGCGACGAACTCGCTGGTGTTACGTTCCGGATCCCAGCGGCCATCGGGGTAATCCCAGAGATGAGCCGTGTCGGGGTTTTGATCGTCGAAGATGCCCTGGACCAGCCGGGCATTCATCAGCAGACCCTCGATCTTGTGGCCCTGCCATACCCGGCCCTCGTACGTCAGCCGGCCGTTAATCAAGAACTGTTCACCGCGGATCGAGACCTCCGTCTTTCGCGTTTGCTCGGCAGCCGAGGTCACAGCGGTTTGGACCGTGACCGCCACGGCTACCAAAGCAATCGCTACTGTCAGATTGGCTCTCATGATCATCAACCCTCCCATGCAAACCAGGATTGGCGTCCGCACCCACCGCACTTCGCGGTGCCGGACGTACCGTGCCCCCAGTATCACAAGGCGTCCATGTGTCTGTCCATGCGACAATCCGGAAATCATTTCTGATTTTGCGGCGTGCAGGAAGCCACCCCGAGATTCCGGTCGGCGCACGATCCACGGTAGGATACTATCAGATCCACGATGGATCTGAGCGAGAATCCGAATGCCCCAGTGTCCAATGCCCGGTGCACCGGCAGCGATGCACCTTCGCAACCGCTGCCAGCGCGTCGCCACGCGGTCGAACACTTCGAGCCATTGCTGCCGATCCTGACCGTCGCGTACGATGGCCCGCCGATCCCAGCGAGTGCGAACGGAACTCGATTCGCCACGATTCGGATCGGCTGGATGTCCAACATCGTTAACTCGACGTCAGTATCCAATCCGACCATTCATCGTGGATTTCGTGTGTATCGAGAAGAAGTTCGTCATCGAAATCGACGGTGGGTATCACGACTACGTTTACGCGAATGATCTCTCGCGGCAAACAAGGATCGAAGCGGAAGGCTGGACTGTGATTCGTTTCAGCAACGAAGATGTTCTTGATGACGTCGAAGCAGTTGCTATTGCCATTGCAAGACATTTGAAAATGAAGTTGGAGTTTCGAGGTGGGAAGCCGAGTTAGAGTCGCCCGGGGTACCCCCTCACCCTAACCCTCTCGCCAAAATCGTTGCCGATATCGCGTTTTCGGAACACTGAAATCCCAAGCCCCAATGGCGAGCGTGGTGGCGTCAGCCCCACGGTGCCGTTTCCCACACCGGTATCCTACCGGCGGGCGAACGCCGGGCCGCTCGCCGATCATTGACGGATGCCTGGGCGTGATTCACCATCTGTTTCACGGCGACAATCGCAGAGACCGGCCAATCGATGCAGGAACAGTGTCCAGGGAATGCCCGCCAATTTTGCCGTCGCGCCCGACGAAAGCCGCTTCAACTCGAAGAGCTTTACCGCCGCCAGCATCCGCAGTTCGTCTCCAACTTGCAACACGAGTCTATCATTTTCGACGGCACGTGAAACCGGTAACTATTCCGCAACGATCCGCACTGAGGGTGGTTCCGCGTAATTGTGCCAGAGATGGTCGGCGAGTTCGGCGTTCGGAGGGCCGTCGTGGGTGGCGAAGCGGTAACGCGAACGGTAGGGACGGCCGGGGGCGATCTCGAACTGGCCGACGACCATCGGCGCGAAGCAGAAATAGGGTTTTGTCGGATGCAGTCGGACGGGTTGCGGCGCGCGGAAATTGTCGGGATGCCCCAGCACCGCGACCGACGCCGGTCCGCCGTCGCTGGTTCCATGAGCGATCACCCAGCGGGCTCGGGTATGGTTCCCGTCGGCTCGGGTCTTGCCAAGGCTGGTCAGGAAATCGCTCTCCGGCTATCCCAACCACGGCCGCGCCCCGCGCAGCCCCATGCCGCCGTAATGGTATTGGTTGACGATCAAAGGACTGTCGCTCGCGGCTCGCTGCTCGGATTCCAGATCGATCAGAAACGGCGACTTCCCGCGATAGACCCGAACGGTCCAGGTCTCTTCGAGCACCGGCTTCGGGCCATCGGGCGCGGTCAGATCGCTGTGTCGCAACACGACCGCGAACTCGGCGAACACCGGCCCGCTGACCGCGTGCAGCGTCCGTACATGTTCGACGCTTCCCTGCCGCTTGGCCTGATTCCAGAAGTCGACGTCCCGCCCTTCGAACGTCGTATTCACCCAGGCGAAGAAGCCCCCGTGCTGGTGAGCGTGATCGGGCGGAAAGTCGTCGCTTACCAAACGCCCCGAGGGAGTCCGCAGCGGATGGATGTGACCGCTCTTGGCAAACACCGCCGCGATTCCCTGCGGTGCCGACGCGACCGCGTGGTGGTACGAGAGGACCGGCAGACCATCGATGTCGATGTTCAGTCGTTGACCATCGTCGCGACAGGTGACATGCTGATCGTCCTGCGTTTCGCGATCGGAAGCCGCCAGCCGGTACGTCCGCGACTGACCGGCCTTTAAATCGGACACGCTCCAAACCGCCTGCGGCCTGCCCGGCACGCGCTGAACCGGAATCGCTGCATCCGAGTCTTGCTCCGTCAGGACTAGCCCCTTTGCAGCCACCAAGTCCGTCGGCAGTTCGACGATCAACGGCGCTGCGGTGCAATCCCGCTCGCCGGCCGCGATCCGAACGGTTACCGCCTGCGCGGCCGAAACCGTGGTTCGGAAAAAACAAACCAGCATGATCGCAACGAGCAAGGCGCTGTACAGTCGTCGGGTAAGGTTCGTCATGATGGGTTTCCTGGGAGTGTTGTGCAAGGATCTGACGGTGTTCGAAGCCGTCGGCAACGCAGAACGATGGAAGCACACAGAATCCAGGGGGTGCCCACGATTGCCAGAAATTCCTGGAATCTCTTCGCAGCGACAGGCTCCGCATGACCTGTTCGGCGGGGCTCAGAAACCCTCGGTTCCGCTGAGCCGACGCATGGGTCCGCACCACGGCCACCAGCACCACGGCCACCAGCACCACGGCCACCAGCACCACGGCCATCGATTCTCACCTGTTGATCATCTCTTCTTCTCTTGGGTCTTGCAGTGTATTGGTTGTTTCTGATCTGTCTCGCCATCACCACGTACGCATCCGGATCGTCGCTGTTACGGGAAACTTCGGAAAAACGGGAAACAGACGACCGCCGGATTACCGTTCTGCATCCGGCATCGCATGCGCACCGAAGCTTTGGGCTTGCGGGTTGAGCGGCCGGAATCGACGACGAGCGGGCGCTTCCAGTTGAGGATCGATTCCGTAGAGACTGGATGTCTCCGGGGCGGGCAGTTGGGGGCGGCTGGACTGTGGGCGGTCCTCGCAGAACCAAAGGTTGTTGGCAAAGCGAAAGGACGCGGGATCTGTGTTGGAGCCGATATTGACAACGGTCGCGAGATCGGCTGCACGGAAGATGACCAGATTGTGTTCGAATCGACCGTGACGGCAGGGTGGGAAGCCGGGTTCGGTCGTTTCCTGCAAGATCCGCATGACCCATCGATCGGGACGGTAGATCGTGTTGTAAAGCACGG
>SKVE01000853.1 GCA_007129635.1 Planctomycetaceae bacterium | reverse complement strand
GTGGGTCGGAACACGGAGGGGATTTTTTTCGTGCGGGACGATGGGATTGGGATCGGCCCCGAACATCAACGGGCCATTTTCGAGATGTATCGGAGACTGCACGGTCGACGCCATTATGGTGGGGGAACCGGCGCGGGGCTCGCCATTGTGAAACGTCTGATCGAACGTCACGGCGGCAGCATCTGGGTGGAATCCCAATTGGGTAAAGGCTCGACCTTCTTTTTCACTTTGGGTAGATGCGAATGAATATGGCTGAATATCAATAGACAAGCCCCTCGCTCCCCATCCGAGAGTGTTGATCTTTACTCTAAATATGCTAAAATGAACCTTCTAGGTGCAGGATCATGTCATCCCCATGTCTACAGGAGGGCGTGTGATGTCCGTACGACCGATGCGAATCCTGATTATCGAGGACTGTGACGAGGACCGGGATTTTTATAAGCGTCTGCTACTACAAGACGCCACGCACCACTACGCCATTTTCGAAGCGGACACGGGCCAACGAGGTTGGGAGGTGATCTTTGGTGAACAGCCGCACTGTATCTTGTTGGATTACCGATTACCGGACATAGATGGGCTGCAGATTTTGGATAAGTTGCGGGAAAGCCACACCGCGGTCGAGATGCCTGCGGTGGTGTTCCTGACCAGCCACGGCAGTGAAAACCTGGCGGTGGCTGCCATGCGAAGGGGTGCCATCGATTATCTGGCCAAGGCGACGCTGACGGGGGAGGAGTTGCTGGGATGCATCCGTCGCGTTGTTGCGCGAAAGAAGAACATTCAAAGGAGCAAAAGAAATCAAGAGAAGATTCTTCGTGAACTGAACAACACGATGCAGCAGTTGCGAGTGGCGGGTGACATTCAGCGTGCCATGCTGCCCAAGCAGGCCCCAAACGTGCCGGGTTTCGACATCGCCGCCGGTTGCGTACCCGCCGAGGCGACGGGGGGGGATTTTTTCGACTACATTCCGATGCCCGACGGCAGGCTGGGCCTGGTGATGGGTGATGTGGTTGGCCATGGTGTCGGTCCGGCGTTGTTGGCCACCGAGACTCGGGCATACCTGCGTGCTTTTTCGCGAAACTTAACGAGTCCTGGTGCGGTGCTGGTCGCGACCAATCAATTGATCTACGCGGACACTTCCGGCCATCGGTTCGTCACCCTGTTTTTCGGGATCCTGGATCCGACCGATCGCCATCTACGGTTTTGCGGTGCGGGACATCGAGCCTTCGTGCTTTGCTCGACTGGCGAGGTGAATCAGATCGACAGCGAACAGCCGCCCTTAGGGCTGGACGTGGATTTGGTGCAAGAGCGGAACCGCGAAATCACGTTGCGGCCGGGGGACATTTTCCTGCTGATGACCGATGGGATCACCGAAAGTGCGCGTGCGGGGGAACAGATTCCGTGGCCCGAGCGGATGTTTGGCAAGCATCGCGCCATCGAGTACTTGCAGAAGAATCGCGGCAAACCGGCGGAAGACCTGGTTTCCGGGCTGTTTCGAAAGGTTCGGCAATTCACGAAACAGTCCACGCATGACGACGATATGACGATGATGATTGTCAAGACGCTTGAGGATTCGACAAACACCCCCCATTAGGATTTTCCGTTCGTCCGAGCCATTTGCCACGGGGTGCCTGTGCGTCTAGAATCAGATACCTTGGCGCGGTCGGTTATCTTTATTGCTGCCCTCCTTTCGAGAAGACACGACAGTTCCTATGTGGTTTCTGGAGTATCTTCCCCTGACGGATTTGGACTCATGAAGAACGTGTGCCCCACCTCCAGACGCGGACCCTTGAATGCTCGGCGTTCCGGTTCCGTCGTTTTGTTTACCGTGCTGGTGCTGGTGCTGGTCGCCGGCGGAAGCGGCTTGGTCTGGTATTACTACCGACAGAACGAAGACGATGGCGACGAGCGGATCCTGATGGCCGGGGTGACGCGCGGTCCTTTCGAGCAGATTGTTCTGGAACAGGGGGTGGTCGAAAGCTCCAGTAATGTGGATATCAAGTGCGAAGTCAAGTCAGGGGCGAGCAACACGACGGAGATCCTCTGGGTGATCGACGAGGGCACGCATGTTGAAAAGGGGGACAAGCTGGTCGAATTGAGGACCTCGGCGCTCGAACGGGACCTGGTCCAGCAACAGATCGTCTGTAACACTAGTTACGCGTTGGTCGTCCAGGCCGAGAACACGCTTAGGGCGGCCGAGATCGCTCGCCTGGAATACCTGGAAGGCACGTTTCGCCAGGAGGAACAGGCAGTGCTCAGCGAGATCTTCGTGGCCGAAGAGAACCTGCGTCGAGCCCAGTTGGCGTTTCAGTCCACCGAACGTCTGGCGGCACGCGGCATCGTGAGCGCGTTGCAAATGGAGGGCGATCAGTTCGCCGTCGAGAAGGCCAGGAACGAACTGGACGCCGCGCAAACCAAGCTGGAGGTCTTGCGCAAGTACACGAGGGCGAAGATGTTGAAACAGTTCGACAGCGACATCGCGACATCGCAAGCTCGCTGGGATTCAGAAAAACAAAGCCACGAACTGGAGTTGGAAAAACTGGAAGAGATCAAGGAGCAGATCGCCAAGTGCACCATCATCGCTCCCGAGGCAGGTCAAGTCGTCTATGCCAATACGTTTTCCGGGTTTGGCGGCGGTTCGGAATTTGTGGTGGAAGAAGGGGCGTTGGTCCGGGAGAACCAGGTGCTGATCCGCTTGCCGGATCCAAACAAAATGCAGGTCAAGGCGAACGTCAACGAATCGCGGATCTCGATGATCCGGGCCGGGATGCCGGTGTCGATCGAGTTCGATGCGATCCGTGGTCGGAAGTTCCGAGGTCGCGTGACGCGGGTCAACCAGTACGCGGAACCGACGAGTTGGCGGTCCGGCAACATCCGAGAATACGCCACGTTTATTCAAATCATCGATCCGCCCGAGGATGTTCGTTCGGGGATGAGTGCCGAGGTCCGCATCCTGGCCGAACAACATACCGAGGTCCTGCAGTTGCCCGTCCAGGCATTGTACGAGACCAGGGGACGATTCTTCTGCCTGCTGAAAGACGGTGACCGTTGGGAGACTCGTGAGATCCAGGTCGGATCCAGTAACGACAGCTACATGATCATCCAATCAGGGTTGGAGGACGGAGAGCGCGTGATCTTGAATCCTCGTGCTTTCGCTGATCGACTGGAATTACCCGACATGCCCGACGCCGATTCCAGCGAATCCCAAGAAGAATTGGCGGCCGAGTCCGGTTCTGGCGGAGCGGAAACAGCGGGTCCCGGCCGCTTCGGCGGACCGGCGAAAGGCCCGCCAAGCGGTCCCGGATCGGGTGGGGAAGGCCGTGGCGATCGTTCCGGGGGAAGCAGTCCCGGCAGCGGCGATCCGGCAGGTGGCGGTGCTGCGGGCGGCGGTGCTGCGGGCGGCGGGTTCGACCCGGCCCGCATTTTTTCGATGATCGATACCGATGGCGACGGAGTGATCTCGGCGGAGGAATTGGCCCGCTTGCCGGCGGATCAACGTGCTCGCATCGAAGCCAACGACCTGGATGGCGATGGACAGATCACTCGTCAGGAGTTCATGAAAGCGGTCGGTCAACGCTCTGG
>SKVE01000065.1 GCA_007129635.1 Planctomycetaceae bacterium | reverse complement strand
CCGGGCGAGAGTTTTCAGGCTGCGTGGCCAAGCAGCGAAGATGGTCCAGAGCACCCCCGTTCGCGGCCAGAGAGCCTAACGATCTCGCTGGCGAGCGGCGAGGATTCGGGGTCCATCGTTCGCCGCGAAGTAGGAACAAAACGGGATCAAAGACACTGGTCTTGACACACGCAAATTGAACACGCCACTCCCGACCCCTTCCGTTTTTGGATGAGCTGCGGCGGTCATCTTTCGCCTAGACGACCGCGAGCATGGATGGCCTGGTACATGGCCAGAATGTTCTCTGTCGGTGTGTTGGGCTGAAGGTTGTGGCAGGGATTGCAGATCCAGCGAGCCGAACGGTAGATGGCGATGCTCTCGAAGACCTCCGCGCGAACGTCGTCAGGCGACCCGAATGGCAGCGTCTGCTGGTTGTCGATCGATCCGTGAAAGATCAGCCGGTCGCCAAAATCGGCCACTAGCCCCTCGCGTTCCATGCCAGGGCATCTCCACTGGATGGGGTTCAGGATCTCGATGCCGACTCGATCGATCAAATCCGGTAGGAACAGCCGGGCGGCGCCGTCGGTGTGGTACATGACGTGGATTCCGAACGACCGAGCGAGCTGGGCCATATTGATCTGATGAGGCATCAGGAAACGACGGTAGGTTTCCAGGCTGATCAACGGACCGAATTGCGAGCCCAGGTCCTCGGCGACCCAGGTCAGATCGATCCGCCCGTCCCCTGCTTCGAAGCTGCGCCGCAAATGGTGGTAGTGGAAATCGAACAGGTGTCCCAGGATGGCATCGGCGATCTCGGGGCGTAGTACCAGGTCCTCGAAGGATCGTTCAAGTCCGCGGAGGTAGCCGTACAGCAAAAACGGCTCGAAACAACCGCAGTGAATGGGGCGGTACCCGTCGTCGGCATCCAATTGGCGGCTGATGGCTTGATAATCGAAGTCGTCCGGATCGGGCCAGCGCCACGCATCGATCTGAGCCACCTCCGTCATCGCGGCCAGCGGGTGATGATCGGGTTCGCGATAGGCGCCGCTGCCATAATCGATCGTCCGATACCGGATTCCCCACAGGTCGGCGCCAGGATCGTCGGGGTGGTGGGTGCGGAGCGGTGTGGCAGCGACGTAACGCCGCGCGTCGATGTGCAGTTGTCGGTAGAGTGCTTCGATGTCTTTGCATTGCAGTTCCCGCAGCAGGCGATCGGTCACCTCGTCGGTCGCCTGATAGTCCGTAGGGATACGATCCGGTCGCTCGCCAGCCAGCAGGGCCAGCCATCGCTGACGCGGCGTCATCGCTTGTCGGGCCACGGTTCACTCCAATGGCAAGCGGACGGTTCGGCCTCCTTCGGCGATCGATCGGTCGATCGCCAGGCACAGTTCGTGCGTGCGATACGCGTCGGCCACATTGCAATGCGATTGGCGATCTTCACGGATACTGTCGACCAGATGATCGATCTGGGCATCGAACGGATGGTGATGGACGTCGCCCGAATCAGGCAGGATGGTCGGCATGGTTGCCCACGAGGTCTGGCCGGGCAGCAGTTTCTTGCTCCAGATGCGGTTGTCGCGCAACGAGCCTTCGGTGCCGATCAGATCGATATTGAACGAGTAGGGAATGTCGGCGTCCAGCAGTACCGAGGACTTGGCGATCGTGCCGTCCTCCAGCTTCATCACCGCCACGACATTGGCGTCGTACTCGTACAGGCCTTTCGCGTTGTTGGACATGGCCGACACTTCGACCACTTCGCAGCCGGCCAGCCATCGCAACGCGTCCAGGGCATGGCAACCGGCCAGCAGGCTGGCGCTGCCGCCCGTCTGGACCGTGTGAGCCCAGGACCAGCCGGTGTACGCTGGCCCCAGACCATGCCAGTAATCGACCTCGATATAGATCAACCGGCCGATCGCTTCGCTGGCACGCAACGACTGCAATGTTTCCAGCAACGGGTTCCAGCGCAGCACGAAACCGACCACGCTCTTGACGCCCGCCTGGTCGACCTCGTCGCGCAGGCGGCGGTTTTCATCCAGGGTCAGCACCATGGGCTTTTCGATCAGGACGTGCTTGCCGGCCTGAGCCGCAGCGATGCCCTGCGGCGCGTGAACATGGTTCGGGCCGCTCAGGTTGACGATATCGACGGCCGGATTGGCCAGCACCTGTTCGAAGCTTTCCGCGACCGGGCACTTCAATTGAAAATGCTCGATCAACGCCGCAGCGCTCTGTGGATTGCGGCTGCTGACCGAGACGATCTCGGCGTGCGGATTGCGGATCCAGCTTGCTGCATGCGCATAAGCGACCTGCCCCACCCCGTGGATGGCAACTCCCAGTTTTCCGTCGATCATTGTGAAACTCCCATTGGTGTTAGCAGGGTTGGAATCAGGAACGGGCAACCACCACCTCGCTCGATCCCCAGCGGCAATTCGTCTGTGTTTTGGTGGACAGTATACATCGTATGTGGCCGGAAAAAAACAGGACCGATCCTGTCCAAGCGGCCGACTCGGTTTCTTCACCGGGGGGCGGTGGTTACAATGGCGACGATGACCTGGTTGGGAAAGAGATCGTACTGTGGAGTGAAAGGGTCCGAATGATGAGAAGCCTGATTCTAGCTTGCCTGGTATCCCTGGGATTTGTGCTGGCCTATTCGAGAACTGCGACGTTGGTGGCCGCCGAGCCGTCGTCATCGCTGCCTGCCGCGACCCCGGATCGTCTGCCCTTGTGGCGTGGCTTCCATCTGTTGGAAAAGTTCAACCGACCGCGGAACACGGGTGGCTTTCGCGAATCGGACTTCCGGATCATTCACCAATTGGGTTTCAATTTCGTGCGGTTGCCGATGGATTATCGGACCTGGATCGTCGACGACGACTGGACTCAGTTTGATGAGCAGTCGTTGCAGGAAATCGACCAGGCGGTCGCTTGGGGCGAGCAGTATGCTATCCACGTCATGCTGAACTTCCACCGCGCACCCGGCTATACGGTGGCTCGGCCCGGCGAGCGGCTCAGTCTGTGGACGGACGCCGAAGCCCAGCGGGTGTGTGCGATGCATTGGGCCATGTTCGCCAAACGCTATCGGGGGATTCCGAACGAACGCTTGAGTTTCAATCTACTGAACGAACCGGCCGGGGTTGAACCGGAAGTCTACCTGCGGGCGATCGAACCGATCGTCGCGGCGATCCGCGCGGAAGATCCCGAGCGGTTGATCGTCTCCGACGGGCTCCAGTGGGGACAACAGCCGGTTTTGGAACTGGCCGATTGGGGAATTGCCCAGGCCACTCGTGGCTACACGCCGATGGACATCTCGCACTACCAGGCCAGTTGGGTTTCCGGCGCCGATCGGTATCCGACACCCACGTGGCCTCGCGTTCAGGCTTACGGAACCTTGTATGCGCCGAACAAGGCCGGGATGAGCCCCGGATCGATCGCGCCGCTGATCATCGACGGACCGTTCCCGGAGCAGACGGCGTTACGCATTCACGTGATGACCGTTTCGAACCGTGCCGATCTGGTCGCTCGAGCGGACGATCAGACCATCTGGGAAAGATCGTTCGTCTGTGGCCCGGGCACCGGCGAATGGGAACGGGCCGAGTATCGCGAGCAGTGG
>SKVE01000937.1 GCA_007129635.1 Planctomycetaceae bacterium | reverse complement strand
TCCGGGTAGGTGCGTTCGACCATTTGGTCCCGCACGGTCATAAAGAAATCGCCCACGATCCGTCGCCGTTCGCGGGTGTCGATCAATTGGCCCTGATCGAAGGCGTCGGGGTATTTTTGTTTCGAGTAGACGAACACATGCCAGATATCCAGCATGTCCGTTTCGTCGACCAGGGTAAAGTCGGTATTGGTATAGTTAGCGCCCAACCGCCGGGGAGGCAGGCCGGTTCCCTGCATGCCGAATTCACGAGCGTCCGTATAGTCGATTTCAGCACCTGCGGCGGCGGCGATATCGGCGTTGCCGGTCGAGTCGATCACGATGTCGGCCAGAACGGCGCCGCGGCCGAAGGGGGTTGCCACCACCGCTCCGATGACCTGGTCCTCGTTGACCAGAGCACCGCAGCCGATGGTGCCGAACCAGATCTCCCCGCCTGCGTCCAGCAGCGTCTGCCGCCACCAATTGGCTCGCTGCTCCGGTTCCCAAGCGGCGCCGCCGGGGACGGTGGCGGTGAAACCAACCCGATTGCCATACCAGTAGCGGGAGATATATCCGGCCGTACCGACACCGCCCATCATGTGCAGGTATTCGACGACCAGCACGCGGGCGCCTTGGCGAGCTGCGGCAATCGCTGCGGGGGCGCCACCGGTACCACCGCCGATCACCAGCACCTCGTATTCGCCCAGCACGGGTAGGGGGCGAGATTCTTGTTCAATGGCGGGCAGTTGCTGGATCGGTCGCACGCCGGTCAGTGACTCCCGGACCTGGCCAGCCACCATTTCGAACTCGTTGGCTTGGCTCGGCAGTCGGACTTCGGCCAGTTCGTCCAGGGCGGCGGCTTCTGCCGCAGCAGCCTGCCCCAGGCGTTTGCCCAGATCCATCCATTCCAGTGGTCGCATGAGTTGTTCGGCGCGTGCTCGGCTGACGTCTGCCGTCCCGCCCAGCACATACAGCCGGTCGATCGCCTGCGGTCGAAACACGTCCAGCGGCAACTCGGAGACGGCCAGCGAATCGTCGGCCAGCGACTGCCGCCCGTACAACGGATCGGGCGGGATCTGGAACAGCCGGTCCGCCGTGGCCTGTTGCTGCGGATGATAGGTCAGGCTGCGGGCCTGCTGGTCCGCGGCGGCGAATGCCGCGTAGCTGCCGTCGGGCATGGTCAATTCCAGCGTATATTCGATCGTTTGGAAGGGCCCGGCCGCGCCCGACACAGCTTGGCCCGGGATCGCGGCGAACGGCGGGTCGATCGTCCGCACCACCCCCCGTGACAACTCGACCGGCTCGCCCCCGATCACCGTTCTCCGGAACACCTGGGTACCGTTCGGATAGGGGCGGAAGCGGGCTCCCGCCAAACGGGCTACGGTCCCGCGATCCGAGGCATCGATGATGGTCCGTGCCCGCACGGCTTGGCGGCCGACCCGGTTCGCCATCACGATCCCGGCAAGCGCGCCATCCGCATCCCGCAAGACATCGGTCGGGTAGCAGCTAAACAGGAACGGCACCCCCGCTTCGATCAGTGCCTGTTCCAGCGCCTTCTTTACGTGCATGGGCCGCGGCGGTTGGCGACGCGGCGATTCGCCCGCCGACGTGTCCTGAGCGCCCAGCACTTCGATTTCGCCGATCAATACGCGGGGTACCTCGTCGGTCCGAGTCACCTCGAAACGCACGAAGCGGGCGGTCGTTTCCAGCGGTGCTGCCAGCACGATCGGGGTCCCCACTGGGCCGGAGACGCCCGGCGGAACGTCTCGGTTTTCGATCCGTATCGGTTCGGACCAGCGGGAGCCATCGCTGCTGGTGGCGATCCGGACATGCTGGATTTTGAAGTCTTTTTCGGTATCGCCCTGATCGCGTTGATACACGACGATCCGCGCCTCGCGCATCGCTCGCGATTTGCCTAGATCGGCCGTAATCGCCACATCTCCGTTGTATTGGACGCTCTGCGAGGCGGCATCACCCCAACTGCCGTTGGTCAGCCGGCTGGGAGGCGTCGTGTCGCGATGCGGGGCTCCGCAGGGCAAACTGGCCGTATAAGTCAACGGCAGCCGATCGGGATGCGGTCCCACCCCATCGGTGATCGGATCGTGGAAAATGGCGCGAGCCAACTCGGAACGAGGCTCCTCACCGTCCTCCAACCACAGCCGCAACGTGGCCGTCATGTCATCGCCCAGGTAGGGATAAGGTGCCGCCAAGAACACGGAAGCGCCTTGCTCGGCGGCGCTCAGCGCCGCGGCAACTGCGCCGGTCCCGCCGCCGACCACGACGACGTCCACGTCATAAGCCAAAGGGATTTCGCGCGCTGACTCCTGCAGAGCTCGGTCCGCGACCGCGGGTCGGGCTGCCAGGAAGAGCAAGGCTAAACCGATTCCAAAGCACTTCCACCGCCTCATGCTATTAACTCCCCGGATGTACTGCACTTTCGGCAACTTCGTCGTCTCGACGTCGCCGGACGAACGAGCCAGTTTGCGAGCAACCGTTGCCCGCAAATGCGACTTGGATTGTACCCGAGACGAAGGTCCTGTCAACTTAGTGAATGGCCGGCCATCATGCCGCACGGAACCTGTCGGGAGTTTGGGCGAGTTCAATTCCGGGGGTATCCGTGATAGGATGGCAACCGGTGTCGGCATGTGTCCGGCATCCGAGATTCGATCGACGATCCGTTGGGGAGAACGAACATGCCACATTCAGCCACACGACGGACTTTTCTCAAGTCGACTTCGGTCGGCGCCGCGCTGTCTCTGACGGCCGCCAGTTATGGACGCGTCGTCGGTTCCAACGAACGCCTTTCCATCGCCGTGATCGGGTGTGGCAGCCAAGGTTTCCGCGCTCACATGCGAGGCGTACATCGCCATGCTGAAACGATGAACGTGGAGATTACCGCAGTGGTCGATCCCTGGCGGCCTCAGCGCGAGCGTGCTGCCGAACAGACCCGCCAGTGGTATGGGCGGGCGGCCCGCCAGTTCGTCTCCTACCGCGACGTGGTCGCGTTGGAGGACGTCGACGCGGTGACGATCGCCTCCTGCGATCATCAGCACGAGCAACACCTGCAGGCGGCAGCCGAGGCGAAGAAGGACGTTTACGTCGAGAAGCCGCTGGGCATGGACTTCGAGCGAGTCAAGGCGGCCAGCGACGCCGTGAAGGCCAGCGGTGTGGTCTGCCAAGTGGGGACCCAGCGGCGGAGCACCCCCACGGGGGCCAGTTGCCGCGAGTTGTTCCGCACGGGCATCTTCGGCCGGATTTCGCGGATCGAACAGTGCCGCAATTCCGCCCGTCCCTACTGGTACAGCCGGCTCGCCGAAGCCGACGAGAAGGACGTCGACTGGCCGGAGTTTCTCATGCATCGTCCGCTACGGCCCTTCTGCCCTCACCGGTTCACCGGATGGTACGGCTACCGCGATTTCTCCGACGGTCCCGTCCCGGGGCTGGGCAGCCACTTCATCGACCTGATGCACTACATTACCGGGGCCGAGTATCCCGTATCCGCCACCTGTGACGGCGGCACTTTCCTTTGGGAAGACGAGTACGGCTTTACCTGCCCCGACCAGGTCCAGGCCACCTGGATTTATCCGGAGGGTTTTCTGGTCAGCTACG
>SKVE01000024.1 GCA_007129635.1 Planctomycetaceae bacterium | reverse complement strand
CGCCAACGATCGAACGACTGCGGAAGGATTCGCGGTTCATCCAGGTTTCGCCGGCATCGGTTAGGGAGAATCATCCCCATGACATTGCGATCACGCAGGAAGCACCGAATTACAGTGTCGAATCTTCGTCGGCCAGCGACGGCAACTGACGGGTCGAAAAATCGGCAGGGCGTGTTCAGCCTGGTGGTTTTTCGAGCTTGGTGGTTGGCCCCCGCGCTGATTGGGGGGGCGATCCTCTCGATCCCGGCGCTTGGTTTGGGGCAGGCCGCGCCCGCGCCGTTGCACGTTCACGACGCAGAGGATGTTCGACCGATCTGGTCGCCCTCGCGATCCGACAGCGATCGAGGCTCGACAACCGCTTCGTCTTCCAGCACTTTGCGACTGGTCCGCGAGGGATGGGGTCAGAGTCGACCTGAGACGATCTCCAATTCCAATCCCAGCGGTCTTCGTTGGCGAGGTTCTTCGGCGGAGGACGTGCGAGTCCCGGCCGACGATTCCTCGATCCCGCTGACGCCGGCCAATTGGCAGGGCATCATGAATCCGCCCTCCCCATCTGTCCAGACGGTGGCTCATCAAGATTTTGACGATGCTTTCCAGGATCCGTTCGGGGACCGGTTAGCACGAAACAACGATCCGCCCCCGTTGCCCGATCTGCCGTCGGCCGACGACGCCCCTTCCTCGTTGTTACCGATGCTGGACGATTTGCTGCCGCCTTACGAGGAAGCAGGACGGACGGGTTCGACGGCGGAAACGACCGGTGATTTCGCGCTGCCCAGCTTGGACCAACTTCCGGCCGCGCCGCAGGCTTCGGAAGCCCGCCCCGGGAATCCTGGTCGGCACCTGCAGGATGAGAGCCGTCCGATGTTATCGCAACCGCAGAGCCAACGTGAACCGGTCCGATCTCAGGACACGACGCCGCGAAGCACTGGGGCGTCCAACGACCCTCCGCCACCCTTGGCCGCACCGGCCCCATCGCTCGATTCCCCCGCGCCGCTTCGACAAGGTCCGTTTGGGGAGGATGATCGTCGGCGCATCTACAATGACCGCGACTGCCAACGCGAGGACGAGAAGTGCCGGGCCGCTCGATTGGCGCTGCGGCAGAACCCGATCCAGAATATCTCCTTGGATATCACCGCGTCGTTCAAGCCGGACGCCAGGACGGCCGCCGAGGAGCGGGAGGCCGCTGAGGACCAATTGCGACGGATGCCGGGACGCGTTTGGCACGATCGGCAAGGCAACGTGCTGGCCGAGGGACGCGTGGTCGATATCCGCAATCGTCGTATCGTTGTCCGAGAAGAAGATGGCAGCCGACAGACGATCCCGTTGGGCCAACTGGGTGAAGACGAGGTCTGTTTTCTTTCCGCCTGGTGGCAAGTTCCGACGGAGTGTTCGTTGGGCGACGAGCGGTTCAGGCCGCGGGATTTTGAGCCGGTCGCTTTCACGTGGACGGCGTCCGGGCTGTATCATAAGCCGCTGTATTTCGAAGAGCGGCAATTGGAACGCTATGGGCACACGACCGGTCCGTTCACCGAACCGGTCCTGTCGGGAGCCCACTTCTTCTTGAACGTCGCCGTGCTTCCGTACAAGATGGGGATGAATCCACCGAACGAGTCGCAATATCCCTTGGGCTATTATCGCCCGGGAAGCTGTGCACCTCGATTGCTGCCACCGGTGCCCATCAGTCCCCGAGGCGCCTTGTGGCAAGCCGGCGCCGTCACGGGACTGGTCTTCCTGTTGCCATAGATTTTTTCGAGTTGGGAGCGATTGGAAAGCATCGCGGCGGGTAGGCGTTCACGCGTACCCGCCGCGAAGCCGTTCTTGCCAGCCCTGTTGCGTCGGGTTGCTGTGCCGGATAATTTGAAGGCTTCGTGTCCGCCTTTGTCCTTGGCATTCAACGATTGGGAGTACGACACCATGCCCGCACACATGCCCGTGGATCGCCGTCAGTTTTTGCAGCAGACGTTGGCCGCTGGAGCGGCCGCTTCCCTAGCCTGGTCAGCCAGCTCCTCCCCTGCCGGCCAATCGCCCACTGCAGATTACCAGGTCGGCATATATACGCGACCCTGGGACCAGCACGATTATCGAGTCGCTTTGGATGCGATCGTCGAAGCCGGGTTCAAGCAGGCAGGGTTGATGACCACCACGATGCCCTGGGGACGCTTGGTGATCTCGGCGGATACCACGATCGAGCAAGCCAGCGCGGTGGGAGAAGAAGTGCAACAACGGGGGCTCCAAATCCCCTCGGTGTATGGTGGCGGGATTCCTGTCCAGACGTCGCTGCAAGCTGGGATCGACGGCATGAAGCGGCTGATCGACAATTGCGCAGCCGCTGGTGCGAAAGACCTGTTGATGGGCGGGATCAGCCGCGAGGAACTGTACGAACCTTATTACAAGGCGATCGCTGCCACGTGCGATTACGCGGCCGACCAACAACTGTCCATCTCGGTCAAGCCGCATGGCGGGACCAACGCAACCGGCCCCGATTGCCGGAAGTGCATCGAGCTGGTGGGGCATGAGAATTTCAGTTTGTGGTACGATCCCGGGAACATTTTCTTCTACTCCCATGGCCAGTTAGATCCCGTGGACGATGCCGCCACGGTCGACGGGTTGGTCAAAGTCGGCATGTCCATCAAGGACTTTGACATGGTCGATCGGAACGGCACGCTGACACGCGATGTGGCGTTGACGCCGGGGACGGGGCGAGTCGATTTTGCGAAGGTTCTGCAGCGGCTCCGGCAAGGCGGATTCACCCAAGGTCATTTGGTCATCGAGTGCTTGGCGCCGGGCGATGGTACCTTGGCCAGCCTGCTGGCCGAAGCCAAGAAAGCGCGGGCGTTCGTCGAACAGTTGGTCGCGGATCTGCCGGCGTGAACGATTCCCCCGCCTCGGAAGGATCTGACAGTGAACGTCAACGACGGTTGGGTGCCCACGGACGGTGATCGGTACGCGTTGCGTTTCGCCATGACGTTGTCGCTGGTCATCGGGCTGCTGATGTTCGCGATCAAGGTCGGCGCGTATTTGCTGACCGGTTCGGCTGCAATCCTGAGCGATGCGGCCGAATCGGTTGTCCACGTGGCTGCGGTGACATTCGCCTTCTTCAGCCTGCGCCTGAGCTTTAAGCCAGCGGACGAAGAACACCGATATGGGCACGCCAAAATCAGCTTCTTTTCAGCGGGATTCGAGGGCGCCATGATCCTGCTGGCCGCGATCTACATCACGTACGAAGCGATCCACAATTTGATCGTCGGCCCGGAGTTGGAGAATTTGGGGATCGGGACGGCGCTGACGGCCCTGGCCATGTTGATCAACGGTGGGTTGGGCTACTACTTGATCACCACGGGGCGACGCCGTCGATCGCTGATCCTGATCGCCAACGGCAAGCACGTGTTGACCGATTGCTGGACCAGTGTGGGCGTGATCCTGGGTTTGGTCCTGGCGTTGACAACCGGCTGGCTGGCCTGGGACCCCATCGCTGCGCTGGTGGTGGCGGGCAATATCTTCATCTCGGGAATAGGACTGATCCGCGAGAGCATTCGAGGCTTGATGGATGTAGCGGACCCGGAAATCGATCGACTATTGACCGAGGT
>SKVE01000419.1 GCA_007129635.1 Planctomycetaceae bacterium | reverse complement strand
TGGCACCTGCACCGCTTCAAGCGTTTCCATTACACCCTGGAATTGGATGATGAAGGCATCATCGTCGGAGGATACTACCACGCGGGCAGCGATCGTATCGACATGCTCTGGGTCCCGCTGCACGCGGCAGCTTCGGGGGAAGAGGGCAATGAGCGGGGCAATCCGCATGTCGATGTAGGAGAAGTGCTCGAGATCTGGCGCGAATCGGTGCCCGAAGAGATGCGAAATCGCTGGCTGAATATCGATCCGCTGCCCGATGATGCGATCAAGAGGGTGACGCAACGGCAACCCACATCTGAACAAGCCGCCCTCGCACCGCACGATCAACAGCCAGACGATCCCGAGGATCCTTGAGATGGAAGGGGGCTGGGCGGCTTGCAGCACACCGCTGAAGATCGCCGGGCGTGGCTTGGGCACGAAAAAAGGCGTCTCTTTCGAGACGCCTGCGGCGTGATCTTATCTACTTGGCGTCCCTTATTCGCGAGGACGAACAGCACCGGTTAACCCGCTGTAATCCATCCGGTCGCTCTCGTGCCACAATGGCAGCCCAAGTTCCACCCGCTTCCGCAAGATGTCGATCTTCTCCGGCGAACCCGCCGGGGCGTCCGTCGGCGCAAACTCATCCGACGGTGAAGGATCGAAATCCTCGTCATGACCGTACTTCAAAATCGCTTCAAATACGTTCCGAACGTTGTTCATCAACTCTCAAGCCCTCCAGCACCAAAACGAAATCTAAAAACAAACGGGTAAATCAAACGGGTCGTACCGAGCGAAAAAGCGAGATGGTTTGGCCCGCAAACACAAATCAACTTCGACCCCCCAGCCGAACTGTTATCCGGTTCTCTCAAAAATATTTTATGCTCAGCAGTTGCAGTTTTTTAACGAATGGGAAGAGTGACGTTTGTCGAGTCCATTCGATTTAAGGCGGGATCTCGCTGGCAGCGAGTCGACCACTAATTATCCACGCACTGACGTCAATGTCAAGTTATCTATTTTAACATTTGTTAATTTTTTGACAGGTTTGCTTGCCCCCAGCAACGATGAAACTGCCAAGTGGATGCTCGCTTCGACATCAAGATGTGTGACTATTGTTAAGCTACACGACTGGGCACGCGAAGAAAACCACCCTTCCTGGGAAAAAACATCTTTTTTTCTCTCGGAATTGACTTGTGTCGCAGCTCAAGACCAAAAACATCGAAGAAAGGGCTCGAGATCGATGAATCAATGGCTTCAACGGACCTTGACTTTGCCGCAGCAGCGTCGCGGCTTTCACTTGATGACTTCTGCCGTATTGCAGGCGCTGCCCGAACTGAAGACGTTTCAGATCGGCTGGCTGAATTTGTTCCTGCAGCACACCTCGGCCTCGTTGACCATCAACGAGAACGCGTCGCCCGAAGTGCGCGCCGATCTGGAGACATCGGTCAATGCATTGGTGCCTGAACGGTTTCCCTACGAGCACTCGTTGGAGGGGCCAGACGATATGCCGGCTCACATCAAGTCGTCGTTGTTTGGTCCATCGTTAATCGTGCCGGTTCGCGCTGGGACCCTGGCGTTGGGCACCTGGCAGGGCATCTACCTGTGCGAACATCGCAACCAGGGTGGCTGTCGCCACCTGGTGTTGACGTTGCACGGCCAAACCGGCTAGCACCGCCGCCATTGCAGCGAAATTGGCACGGGTTCGCCAGCCAACGGCACGGGAAACGACCTGGACATCGCCCCCGCCATTCGATACTCTCCGATCCTCATTTCCGACAGCTCAGGACCTGACTTTTCGCTCGTTTCTCGACAGCAGTTTGGCATCTACTTCTGGCGAGGCGAGACGACGTATCGGTTTCTGGCTGTTCATCACCCATCGGTGAGTATCCGGCGTCATGGCGTATTTGGTTCGTTGGCAAGGCTTATTTCTCCCTGTGGGCATCATCGTCTGCGTGCTGGTGATGATTGTCCCGCTCCCGGCCTCGTTGCTGGACCTGTTGCTGGCCGCGAACATCGCGGGGGCGGTGATCATCCTGTTGACGGCCTTGCATGTCCGCACACCGTTGGAATTCAGTCTTTTTCCCACGCTGTTACTCACCGCAACGCTCAGTCGTTTGGTGCTGAATGTCGCGTCGACTCGTCTGATCCTGACCAAAGCCCCGCAGGACGGCCACGACGCGGCGGGGCAGGTCATTCGAGCTTTTGGGGAATTTGTGACGGGTAACCACGCACTGATCGGGTTGGTGATCTTCCTGATCATCGTGGTGATTCAATTCGTGGTGATCACGAAAGGTGCGGCGCGGATCAGCGAAGTAGCGGCGCGATTTGCCTTGGACGGCATGCCCGGGCGGCAGATGGCCATTGATGCCGATCTGAATGCGGGGCTGATCGACGAACATGAAGCGCAGCGGCGACGGCTGGAATTGACCGAACAGGCAGACTTTTATGGTGCGATGGACGGGGCCGGCAAATTCGTTCGGGGGGATGCCATCGCGGGCGTGATGATCACCGCGATCAATCTGGTCGGCGGTCTGCTGCTGGGCGTTTTTGAAGCCAGGATGGGTCTGCTGGAAGCCGGTTCGGTCTTCTCACGACTGACCATCGGCGATGGATTGGTCAGCCAGATCCCCGCCCTGTTGATCTCCTTGGCGGCTGGTCTATTGGTGACACGCAGCTCTCGTTCGATCGATCTTCCGCGTGAATTCCTGCGTCAGTTGTTTGGCAATCCCCAAGTGCTGGCGGTTGCGGCGGCATTCTTGGGACTGCTGGTGTTCACGCAACTGCCGACGTTGCCTCTTCTCGCCATCGGCGGGGGGTGTGCGGGGTTGGCATGGTTGTTGTCCCGGTCATCGGCGCGTCGCGAGGCCGAGGCCGCGGACCAGGCGGCGCACGCCGCTACGGAAAGCTCCAAGGAGCCGGTCGGTGGGCAGAAAAGAATCGAGGACTTTCTGGCCGTCGATCCTGTCGAGTTAGAGATCGGTGCGGGGTTGATCCGGTTGGCCGACCCGCAGCGAAATGGCGATCTGCTGGCGCAGATTACCGAGGTCCGTCGGCGAGTGGCTTCGGAGCTGGGGATCGTGCTGCCCAAAGTCCGCATCCGCGATAATTTGACGCTGGGCCGCCGCGCGTATCGCATCCTGTTGTTGGGAACCCCTGTCGCAGAAGGTTCCGTCTATCCGGATCGCTGGCTGGCCGTTGCCCAGAATGCGTCCGAGGCAGATGCATTCTCAGGGCCTCGACAAACCGATCCGCTGTCCGGTCGAGCGGGTATTTGGGTCGACATCGATCAATTGCCGGGGGTGCGGGAAGCGGGTTGCCGTTTGGTAGAACCGTCGCGCGTCATGGCTGGGCATTTGCGTCAGGTGGTGCGGCGGCATGCGGCCGACTTGCTGACTCGCGATGCCACCAAACACTTGATTGACGAACTGTACAAAACGTCGCCCGCCGTGGTGGACGAATTGATCCCGGACGTTTTGAGATTGGGCGAAGTCCAGCAGGTTCTGCAACGATTGCTGCGTGAGCATGTCGCGATTCGCCAATTGCAGACGATTCTCGAGGCATTAAGCGATCTGGGGCCGCGGACTCGTGATCCGGTTCGCTTGACGGAATTCGTCCG
>SKVE01000800.1 GCA_007129635.1 Planctomycetaceae bacterium | reverse complement strand
TTCGCGGCGAGTCGTATCGACGTTGTACCGCTTGAAGGGCAATGCGCGTGCCTTGCCGTTCATTGAAGACATCGCGGTACCACCGGATCGCGTCCCCGAGTTCCTTGTGCGGGCTCAGAACGTTTTCAAGGCGCATGCCGTGACGGCCTCGATGTTCGGCCATGTGGGACATGGCCAGTTGCATTTCCGCCCTTTTCTGGATCTGGCTGATCCGAGCCATCTGCGTATCATGCAGGAGTTGGCTACGGACCTTTACGAAGAGGTGTTGCGGTTCGAGGGGACGGTCAGCAGCCAGCATGCGACAGGCTTGAGCCGCACCTGGTTCGTCCGGCGCCAATTCGGCCCGCTGTACGATGTCTTCCGCGAGGTCAAGCGGATTTTCGATCCACAGAACATTTTCAATCCTGGCAAGGTGGTGGCCGAAGCGCCGCAGCCGTTGATCAAGAACGTTCGCCCCACCGCGCCCGTCCATCCGGAAGCCGCATCGGCCGAAGTCGGCAGCCAAACCGCCATGGCGCTGCCGGTGGCCGAGTTGAAGCTGGTCTGGAGCGACGGCCAGTTGGATCGCGAATCGCAAGCCTGCAACGGGTGCGGCCGCTGTCGAACTCAGGGCCTGGAGGAGCGGATGTGTCCGATCTTCCGGTTCGCGCCGCGCGAAGAAGCTTCGCCGCGTGCCAAAGCGAATTTGATGCGAGCGGTGTTGAGCGGCCGACTGGCGCCCGATTGCCTGGCGCGCGACGACCTGAAGACGATCATGGATCTTTGCGTCAACTGCCATCAATGCCGTTTCGAATGTCCGGCCCAGGTGGACATCCCCAAATTGGTCCAAGAAGCGAAAGCTCAGTACGTGGCGGCCAACGGGCTGCGGCTGTCCGACTGGTGCTTGACCCGGATGGATCTGTTCGGTTCCTGGGGCTCGTCGGTCGCGCCCTTGGCGAACTGGGCCATTCGGAATCGACGCATGAGATGGTTGATGGAAAAGATCACGGGCATCGCCCAGGGCCGCAAGCTGCCGCGGTTCGAGAGCCGCCCGTTCCTTCCCTGGGCCCATCGACGCCGCTTGACTCGCCCGCCGCGTCGCGGTGGCCAGAAGGTCTTGTACTTCGTGGACATCTATGCCAATTGGCACGACACACAATTGGCGCGAGCCCTGTTGGCCATCCTGGAGCATAATGGAATCGCCGTATTCGTCGCGCCGGGGCAAGTCCAGAGCGGCGCGGCGGCGATCGCCCTGGGCGCCGCCGAGCGAGCTCGACGTTTCGCTCAACGGAACGTTCGACTGCTGGCCGACGCCGTTCGTCAGGGCTACCACATCGTCTGTTCCGAACCTACCGCCGCCCTGTGTTTGCAGCACGAGTATCTCAACCTGATCGACGAAGACGACGCGCACCTGGTGGCCGAACATACCAGCGAGGCCTGTTCGTATCTGTGGCACCTGCATCAATCCGGCAAGCTGGAACTGGACTTCAAACCGATCAATGCGACGCTGGGCTACCATTTGCCATGCCATCTGAAGGCGCTGCAAGTCGGCAGTCCCGGCGAGCATCTTTTAGGTTTGATCCCGGGATTGGTGGTCCAGCGGATCGAGCGGGGGTGTTCAGGGATGGCGGGTACGTTTGGCCTGAAACGCGAGAACTACCGTAGCAGTCTTCGAGCTGGCTGGGGAGTGATCTCGGCACTGCGGGAACCGGGGATCCAGGCTGGAGTCACCGAATGCAGCGCCTGTAAGATCCAAATGGAACAGGGGACGAGCAAACCGACGTGCCATCCGCTGAAGGTGCTGGCGCTGTCCTACGACCTGATGCCCGAACTGGCCACGCTCCTGGCGACTCGAAGCGAAGAACTGGTGGTGACATGAACGTGCAAGTCAGGCTGTTTGCCGCCGCGCGCGATGTCGCCGGTTGCGATCGCGTCGAAGTCCTGCTGCCCGATCCGGCAACCGTGGCCGATTTGCGGGCCGCGATCTCCCAGCAATATCCCAAGCTGGATGCCAGCATCCGACATTCGTTGCTGGCCATCAACAACCAATATGCAGATGACGCCACGATCATCCCAGCAAACGCCGACGTCGCCTGGATTCCGCCGGTCAGCGGAGGCTAGGCTCGGAAACTCTCGGCCGGGTGCTTAAGCTCCAGGGCCTTGGGACGCGCCGACTTGAGTGGGAAGGCCGGTACCATGCTCACATCTGTTGATGATCGGTCGCACCACGAAAGAGCGAATGGCCGCTGGTCAGTTCGGCTTTCTCAAATGGATGTGGCAAAGAGCGATGGCCAGGGCATCGGCGACGTCCGGGGGTTCGGGGACGTCTTTCAGGCAGAATTCGCGACAGATGGCGTGTTGGACTTGTGCTTTGGGCGCTCGACCGCTGCCCGTCAGTGTCTTCTTGATCTGGGTCGCAGCATAATTGGCGATCTCCACTTGGCACTGGGCCGCTGCCAGACAGATAACGCCTCGGGCATGTCCCATCAGGATGGCTGTCTGGGGATGTTTGTAGTGGCTGTACAGGTTCTCCAAAGCCATCACCGACGGCTGGAACGCCTGAATGACCTCCGTCATCCCTCGATGAATCTCGATCAGTCGTGAGCCCAATGTTGCTTTTGCATGACTGCGTACCACTCCCGCTTCGAGGATCGTCCAACGCGTCCCGGAAACTCGCAGAACACCGTATCCGGTATTGTTCAAGCCCGGATCGACCCCCAGCACCACCTCGTCGGTAACAGAACCATCCATGTCGATCGGCTACCCTTTTTCGTCGTTCCCAAACTAAGGCAAACGCCACTCAGTACCATCTTTACGGTCTTCCAGCGTGATCCCCAGTTCGCTGAGTCGTTGACGGATTTGATCGGCAGTGGCGAAGTCCTTTCGCTGCCGCGATTGGGTGCGGAGATCGACCAACAGGTCCAATAACGGTTCCACGAAACGGTCTTGGGCGGCTGTCTGGTCGTCTGGCGCTGAACAGAACAGGCCCAACAGCCAGGTCAATTCACGAAGAGTGACGGTGGCTTGCTGAAGTGTCCGCAAAAGATCTTGCTCTCGTGCCGCCGGGTCTTCCAAGTCGTGCTGGTCGATGAATTTGTTCAAGCTCCGCAGCAGTTCGAACAACTCGCTGATCGCCGCCCCGGTATTGAAGTCATCGTCCATCTTGGTTAAGTAAGCATCGCGTCGTCGAGCGACTTCCGCGAGCAGTTCGTGAGGACTGCCGTCGGAATCTCTGCGCTGATCGCCATCCTGCCGCCGCTGGACGGGTGTCACCTCGTAGAAACTCTGGCCGGTGATCCGCTCGTAGCGTTCGAAGTAACGCGTGAACGCTTCCAGAGCAGTTGTCGTTTCGGCCAACCCTTCGGGCCCGAAGACGATCGTGCTGCGGTAATGGGTTCGCAGCAGGAAGAATCGCAATGTGTGCCCACTGTGTTCGGCGATCAGATCCGCCAAGCCGCCGGCGCCCTTCGAGCGGCTGATCTTGGTGTCAATGGTCGCCTGGGGGGCCTCGCGTTCGCCGCGTCCACCCATCTTGCCGCCGGCGCCCGCCCGCATCAGGCCATTGTGCAGCCAGTAGTTGACCATCGGTTGGCCGTGGCAGCATTCGCTCTGTGCGA
>SKVE01000497.1 GCA_007129635.1 Planctomycetaceae bacterium | reverse complement strand
TTCGTTGATCATCCCATCGCGGCCTCCCCAAATCCGTTGGCCATCCAGGCCCAGGTATCGGATGAAGAACGGGGCTGTACACGTGCTGGATGTACGGGAATTCCGTCTCTGGCATAAACTGCGTCCAATCGGCACCGTTGGACAACAGCAGTTGAGGCCTGGGAGCGGTCAGCGCGCTTACACTTACTGGTCGGATGCCGCGGACAGATCGGCACTCAGCAGTTCGCGGTCGTTGCGAGCGAACACGTGCTGATAGGCGAACGCCGGATGCGACCAGGTCACTCCGTCACGCACCCGGTACTGCTCGGTGGTCGTCTCGATCAGCTTCGCGCGGCTCAGTTCTTCAAACCCTTCGGGTGTCAAGCGGCCGATGATCAGTTCACCTCGCTCGTTGAACAGCCAAGTCCGATCGCCCTGACGAACCAGGTGGACCGTTCCGAACCGTGTTGGCGGCGTGGCCGTCTCGTCCTGCCAGATCTGTTCCCCCGTCGCCAGATCCAGGCATCGCAATATGCCTCGGCTGTCCGCGCCATAGATGTAGGCTCCGTCGATCATCGGCGTCGAGTTCAAACAATGCAAGGCTTCTTGATTGGGCACTTCTTCCCGTCGTCGATGCCATACTTTCTGGATGTCCACCTGATCCTGCAGCAAACGCAGCAGCAGCGATCCCTTGTGGGCATCCGACAGCAGCAGCAGGTCGTCCTGGACGACGGGTGTCGAGATGGCGATCGGCCAGTTTTCCCAGGGGTGCGGGAACGCCCAATGCAGTTCGCCCGACGCCGGGTCCAGCCCCACGATACGATCGCCCGTATAGCATACCAGGACACGATGCCCCGCCTGGTCGACGACGATCGGCGCCGAATACGACGCGTCGTCTGACAAAGCCTTCCACCGCTCTTGGCCGGTGACCTTGTCAAACGCGACCAGGCACGCGTCTTCACCACCGATGTGCAGGATCACCAGATCGTCTTCGATCAGCGGAGCCGAGGCGATCCCCCAATTGGGCATGCGAATCGAGTATTCCGTGTTCAAGTCGCGACTCCAATGCACCTGGCCTGTCGCCGCATCAAAGCAGAACAAGTGCCCCATCGCGCCGATGCTGTAGGCGCGGCCTTCGTCGATGGTCACCGACGCTCGTGGGCCCGCCTGATACCCGATCCCGACGTACACGCACTCGTAGGCGTGCGACCACAGGCTCTCGCCCGTCTGCCAGTCGAAACACAACACGCGTTCCGTCTGTTCCGGTTCGGTCAAGCGATCCATCACGTACACGCGGCCATCCGCCACGGTCGGTCCGGTGTAGCCGCTGCCGATGGGAACGGTCCAGCGAATCGGAATCTGCGGTTGGTCGAATCGGTCGGTCAACCCTTCCTCGCGCCAAACCCCGTCTCGCTGAGCGCCACGCCATTGAGGCCAGTCTTCACCTCCGGTTGCCGGCACCACACTCACCACCCACATTGTCAACACGGCCAAACTGATTCGCATCGTAGCAATCTCCTTTCTGCAGATCGTCGGATCTTGAAAGATCATGGGGCGGACCTCATGGCCACTTAGGAGCCCGTTTTTCCAGGAAAGCGGCTAACCCTTCTTCGGCGGCTTCCGTCGTCCGAGCCGTCGCGGTCGCGGCAGCACCGGCGCTGATCATCACCCCCAGTTGCTCGCCGATGGTCTCGTTCAACAGCCGCTTGGTCAATTGTAGTGATTCCGGCGCCGACTGGGCGCATTGCTCGGCGATTTGGTGAGATCGAGCCCAGATCGTGTCACTGGCCGTCAATTCGTGATAAATTCCCCATCGAAAAGCCTCGTCTGCCTCCACCAGGCGAGCGGTCAGCAGCAAGTTCGCCGCCTTTCCTGCCCCGACACGAAAGGTCAACAGAGGGGCAACAATGCCAGATACAAGGCCTCGCAGAGGCTCCGGCATCCCGAAGGAGGCTTCCGAAACGGCGACGACGATGTCCGAAGCCAGCACCAACGCCGCACCAGCCCCGACCGCCGGGCCATTGACCGCCGCGATAATCGGCTTGGGAAACTGCAACATCAACTCGATCAACTCTTTCAACTGGACCGCATCCTGATGCCATTGCTGTAACGCGTCGCCGGCGCGGCTGCTATCTTGGATTTCCTGCAAATCCATGCCCGAGCAGAAGGCTTGGCCCCCACCAGTGAGGATCACGGCTCGAACTTGCCGCTCCTGATGCAGGTCCTCGAAGGCCTGTTTCAATTGCAACAACATCCAACGGGACAGGGCGTTGCATTTGTCGGCTCGCTGCAAAACGATGGTGCCACTGGGTACGTGTTTGCGGACGCGGATTAAATCATCCATGTCTGATCTCCTCTGATTGCGAAAAATGGGCGATGCCCTCCAGATTCAGCAAATGCCGCTTCATGTCAAGACCTCCGACTGCCGAATAACCGCCCAGTCGCCTCGCCGTCCCAAGAACCCGGTGACAGGGGATCACGATCGGCAATCGGTTGCGGGACATCACGCTCCCGACCGCTCGAGCCGCCCGAGGCGAACCGACTCGGGCTGCCAACTGGCCGTACGTCACGGTTTCGCCCCAAGGGATCGCTCGGCACGCCAGACTGACGCGGCGTTGGAAATTCGTCAAAGCGCTCAGGTCCAAAGGCACATCCCGGAATTCGTCCCGATGGCCGTCGCTGTACGCCTGCAACCGCACGACCAAGTCCATGCGCCCCAGGCTGTCACCGCCCGCTGTGCCCCGCACAGTAGCCAAGCCGCCAATCGCCATCCGAGCAGCTTCGCGATCCTGATGTCCGAACGTCAACGCGGCCAGACCCTGATCGCTCCACGCGATGGCAAACCAGCCCAACCGAGTCGCGAACACCTTTTTCTGTCGAAAAATCACTGCCTTGAGGTCTCCAGATCCATGAAGGACGGATCATCACTCGATACCCGCCGCGGGCCATGCCGCTTTGACAGTTCCGACCCGGACATTTTATACTGATAGCTGCATGCACCAATCAAGCATCCCTAATGGACTTAGAAGGAGCCCGTCATGAGTCACTATCGGTCGCTCGGTGACGATTTTTACGTGAATATGAACTTGAACACCGAGATGGACCTGCCCCAGACGAGGGAGTCGGTGCTACACTATTTCGAGCAAGTCCAGAAGCGTTTTCCATCGATGCGGAATTTTTACGGTCGCGAGCGGGGCGAGTTTGTACTGGAGGAAGACAAGGACCAGGGTAACTACCGGTGGATGACGATCGAACCGCGTCGAATCTGTTCAGGGGCGGTCAATCCGGAGAGTCTGGCCGAAGCGTTGCGGCAGCACGAAACGGCCTTGGAGATTGCGCCGTATGCTTTGTCGGTCAGCCCGTTGGACTGTGAATCCTTGAACGTGATGGTCGGCTTTGATTTTACGTACCGCGGCAATCACAACGAACTGTTGGTCGAGGCGTTGGGGATCTGTCCAGCGCTGGAACGCATGGCCGACGTCCCGGGCGCGACGGTGTTGGGCACGGACCCATCACTGCAATTGGCTTTGGACGAAGACTGCCGCATTCAGTGCCGATTGAGCTTCGAGCCGCGAACCAGCGCGTATCACGTTCGGACGGGGGAATTCCCGGAAGAACAACTGAGC